>NZ_JADBGC010000025.1:0-148899 GCF_014892245.1 Microbispora sitophila
GGCTTTCTGGTCGGTGCTGCGGTTTGGTCGCTACACACCGAGCCACGAAAGCCCTCACCCATGCAACCTCAAGGTCGCTTTTCTCCACCGACGTCACCAACGTCCGTGGTCAGTACACCTAGAGGCGGGTGAGGCCGGTGACGTGGAGGATGGCGTGGCCCTCCTCGTCGGAGGCGGCCAGGTCCACCTCGGCGCCGATGCCCCAGTCGTGGTTGCCGGCCGGGTCGTCGATGATCTGACGCACCCGCCACAGCTCCTTCTCCTCCTCGATGAGCAGGAGGGCGGGACCGCGGGCGGCCGGGCCGGTGAGGATCTCGTCGTGCTCCTCGTAGTAGGCGTCCAGGCCCGCGCCCCAGTCGACGTCCGGGTAGAGCTCGACCAGTTCCTCCTCCCGGTCCAGCGCGGCGAGTTCCACCATCCGGAACATCGCGTTGCGGACCAGCACCCGGAAGGCGCGCGCGTTCGCGGTGACCGGGCGGGTCCTGGTCTCCAGTTCCTCCCCGGCCGCCAGCGCCTCGGCGGGGTTGGCCAGTTTCTCCCACTCGTCGATCAGGCTGGAGTCGACCTGGCGCACCAGCTCGCCGAGCCATTCGATGAGGTCCACGAGGTCGTCGGTCTTCAGATGCTCGGGCACCGTCTTCGACAGCGTCCGGTAGGCGTCGGCCAGGTAGCGCAGCACCGTGCCCTCCGACCGGGCCAGCTCGTAGAACTGGATGTACTCGGTGAAGGTCATGGCCCGCTCGTACATGTCGCGCACGATCGACTTGGGGCTGACGACGTGGTCGCCGACCCACGGGTGGCCGCGCCGGTAGGTCTCGTACGCGCCGAAGAGCAGATCGGCCAGCGGCATCGGGTGGGTGATCTCGGCGAGGCGCTCCATCCGCTCCTCGTACTCGATGCCGTCGGCCTTCATCTGGGCGACCGCCTCGGCCCTGGCCTTGTTGAGCTGGGCGTGCAGGATCTGCCGGGGGTCGTCCAGCGTCGACTCGACGATCGAGACCAGGTCCAGCGCGTACGTCGGGGACTCGCGGTCGAGCAGCTCGAAGGACGCCAGCGCGAACGTGGCCAGCGCCTGGTTGAGCGCGAAGTCCTCCTGCAGGTCCACGGTGAGCCGGGCCATCCGGCCGTGCTCGTCGGGCTCGGCGAGCTTCTCCACGATGCCGCCCGCCAGCAGCGAGCGGTAGATCGCGATGGCGTGGCTGATGTGGCGGCGCTGCGCCTTGCGGTCCTCGTGGTTGTCGGTGAGCAGCCGCTTCATCGCCTGGAAGCAGTCGCCGGGCCGGTTGATGATGGACAGCAGCATGGCATTGCTGACCTTGAACCGGGAGGTCAGCGGCTCGGGCTCGGCTGTCTGGAGCTTCTCGAACGTCTCCTCGCTCCAGCCGACGAACCCCTCCGGGGGCTTCTTGCGCGCGTAGCCGCGGCGCCGCTTGGGGTCGTCGCCGATCTTCGCCAGCGCCCGCTCGTTCTCGATCACGTGGTCGGGCGCCTGGCAGACGACGTATCCGACCGTGTCGAAACCGGCCCGGCCGGCCCGCCCGGCGATCTGGTGGAACTCCCGCGCGCGCAGCCGCCGCACCTTGGTGCCGTCGAACTTCGACAGCGCGGTGAACAGCACGGTGCGGATCGGGACGTTGACCCCCACACCGAGCGTGTCGGTGCCGCAGATGACCTTCAGCAGGCCCGCCTGGGCCAGCCGCTCCACCAGGCGGCGGTACTTCGGCAGCATGCCCGCGTGGTGCACGCCGATGCCGTGCCGTACGAGCCGGGACAGGGCCCGGCCGAAGCGGGTGGTGAAGCGGAAGTTGCCGATGAGGGTGGCGATGGCCTCCTTCTCGGCCTTGGTGCACATGTTGATGCTCATGAGCGCCTGGGCGCGCTCCATCGCCGCTGCCTGCGTGAAGTGCACGACGTACACCGGGGCCTGCTGGGTGGACAGCAGCTCCTCCAGCGTCTCGTGCAGGGGAGTGGTCCGATAGGAGTAGATCAGCGGCACCGGGCGCTCGGCGTGCTTGACCACACTGGTCGGGCGGCCGGTGCGCCGGGTGAGGTCGGTCTGGAACCGCTCGACGTCGCCGAGCGTGGCCGACATCAGCACGAACTGCGCCTGCGGCAGCTCCAGCAGCGGCACCTGCCAGGCCCAGCCGCGGTCGGGCTCGGCGTAGAAGTGGAACTCATCCATGATCACGGTGCCGACGTCGGCGTCCGCGCCGTCGCGCAGCGCGATCTGGGCGAGGATCTCGGCGGTGCAGCAGATGACGGGCGCGTCGGCGTTCACGGTGGCGTCGCCGGTCATCATGCCGACGTTCTCGGTGCCGAACAGCGCGCACAGGTCGAAGAACTTCTCCGACACCAGCGCCTTGATCGGCGCGGTGTAGAAGCTGATCTCGTCCCGGGCCAGCGCCGCGAAGTGCGCCCCGGCGGCGATCAGGCTCTTGCCCGAGCCCGTGGGCGTGGACACGATCACGTTGTTGCCGGAGACGACCTCGATCAGCGCCTCCTCCTGCGCGGGGTAGAGCGTGAGCCCCCGATCGGCGTTCCACGACACGAACGCGTCGAACAGCGCGTCGGGTTCCGAGCCGGACGGAAGACGGCGGAGGAGGCTCATGCTTTCGCTCACGCCTCTTATCCTGCCCAAGACGCAAGACTGTTTCGACCGGCCCGACGTACGGCAAGGTGTGGCACAGCTACGTCAAAGGGGTGTGGCGCTGCACGAATCCGCAGGTCAAACCCACAAACTAGCGGTATGGGGGAGAAGTGGGCCGGGCTCGCCGCGCGCCGGGAGGCGGCGGTCGACGTGCTGCTCGCCGTCGCCGTCCTCGCCTTCGCGGTGCCGGCGGTGGTGTTCGGCCGCTCCTTCCCGGCCCTGCCGTTCCTCGCCGTGCCGTGGTGGGCGCAGATCGCCACGGCGGGCGCGGCGGCCGTGTCCATGCTGGCGCGGCGCAGTGTGGCCTGGCCGATGATCATGGCGACCGTCGCCTGCGCCCTGCTCGCGGGCCAGACCATGCCGCTGATGCTGGCGGCGTACTCGATGACGGCGCAGAACACGGTGCGCCGATGGCCGTGGGTGACCACCGTCCTCGCGGGGATCTACGCGCTGGCCGACTACACGAGCCCCTACATGGACCGGCTGCCCGTCGTCGTGACGGTGCGGGCGGTCACGCTGATCTTCCTGCCCGCGCTGGTGGGCACCTGGGTGTGGCGCTACCGCGGGATGATCCGGGATCTGCGGGCGGGCGTGCGGGCGAGGGAGGAGCGCGCCGCCGCCCAGGAACGCCGCCGCATCGCCGGTGAGCTGCACGACACGGTCACGCACGCGGTGACCGTGATGGTCCTGAACGCCGGCCTCATCCAGGACGCCGACGAGCTCGACGAGATCCGCAAGCTGGCCAGGAACATCGAGGACAAGGGCGTACGGGCGCTGACCGAGCTGCGCGAGCTGCTCACGGCGCTGCGGCGCAGGGACCTGCCGCCCTCGGCGGAGAGCGTCGAGGGGATACCGCGCCTGGTCGAGGAGAGCAGGGCCACCGGCCTGCGCGTCGCCCTGCACTACGACGTGCCGGAGGAGACGCTGTCGCGGCAGGCCGGCCACGCCTGCTACCGCGTCGTCCAGGAGGGCCTCAACAACGTTCGCAAACACGCGCCCGGGGCCGACGTGCAGGTGGTCTGCGAGGCCCACGGCGGCGTGCTGAACGTGTCGGTGGTCAACAGCGGCAAGAGCCGGGCCGTGCCGGTCCGGGTGCCCGCCGACGCGGGAGGCGGCTACGGGCTGCCCGGCCTGCGCGAGCGCGTCGCCCTGGTGGGCGGGCGGCTCACGTACGGCCCGACCGCCGAGGGCGGGTTCGCGCTCACCGCCACCATCCCTTTCCACCCGCCCGACCAGGGCGAGACCTGACCGTACGCGTCAGAGACCGAGGTCCTCGATCTCCTTGAGCAGGGCGGATCGGGAGTCGCCGGGCGCGGTCCCGCCGGAGGCATTCCGCCCGGCGTCCTTCCCAGCGTCCGTGCCGCCGCGGTCGCGGAACAGGTAGCCGCCGAGGATGCCGCCCGCGAAGCCGAAGACGTGGGCCTGCCAGCCGATGCCCTCGGCCGGTAGCAGGCCGGCGAACTGGTAGGCGAAGCACAGGCCCATGACCAGGCCGATGACGATGTCGATCAGGTGCCGGTCGAAGGCTCCGCGCACGAGCACGTACCCGAAGTAGCCGAACACCAGCCCGCTCGCGCCCGCACCGACCGTGGAGGAGTCGGCGGTGAACCACGAGCCGAGCCCACTGGCGACGGCGATCAGCCCGGTCACGCCGAGGAAGCGCCGTACGCCCCGGTAGGCCGCGAGGAACCCGAAGATGAACAGCGGCCCGGAGTTGCCCTCGATGTGCGCCCAGCTCCAGTGGAGAAGCGGCGCGGAGACGATCCCGGGCAGCCGCTCGACGTCCCATGGCCTGATGCCGAAGCTGTAGCTGAGCGAGTAACCAGAGGCCCAGTTGGCCACCTGCACGACCCAGATCAGCGCCAGGAAGCCGACCATGACCCAGAAGGCCTTACGGGCCTCGGCGAGCATGATTTCGGCGGTACGGCCGTCGCTCACGGAACCTCCCCCGTCACTGACTGATCATGCGGGAAAGATACCGCCGACGGCCGCACGAGTCACTTGCCGGCGGTGCCAGGAGCCCGGCACTTCCCGGGCCGGGGGATCAGCGTGCGGCCCGCGCCTCGACGGCGGCGGCGGCGTCCTCGGCCACGAGGTCCGCGTTGACGGCGGTGGCCGCCATGACCCCGGCTCCCGTCGCCGCCGCGACCATCGCCGAGAGGTCGCTGGAGTTCCCCGCGGCCCACACGCCGGGAATCTCCGTGCGTCCCGTCGGGTCGGTGGCGATGAAGGCTCCGGCAGGGTGCTCGGTGAGGGTGCCGCCGAGCTGCTCGTACAGGTCCGATCGTGCGACGAACCGGGGCGCCACCGTCACCACGTCCACGCCGAACTCGCGCGTGTCGTCGAGGACGACGGCCCGCAGGACGCCGTCGTCGACGCGCAGCCGGGCGACGGCGCCGTTCACGACCCGGATGTCCAGGGCGGCCAGCCGGGCCCGCGCGTCGCCGTCCGGGGCGGGCATCCGGTGGGCGAAAAGCGTGACGTCCTCGCTGAGCTGCCGGAACAGCAGGGCCTGGTGCACGTTGAGCAGGCTCGTGCCGAGCACCCCGATGCGCTGCCCGCGGACTTCCCAGCCGTGGCAGTACGGGCAGTGCAGCACGCTCTTTCCCCACAGCTCCCGGACTCCGGGGATGTCGGGAAGCTCGTCGACCAGCCCGGTCGCGAGCAGCAGGCGCCGGGCCCGCACCGTCCCGCCGCCCGCGAGATCCACCTCGAACCCGCCGTCGTGACGACGCGCGGCGACGGCGCGGTCGTGGCGGATCCGCGCCCCGTAGTGCTCCGCCTCCCGCCGCCCGGCGGCGAGGAGTTCGAGCGGCGGGATCCCGTCCCGCGCGAGGACGTTGTGCGCGCCGTCGGCGGGCGCGTTGCGCGGCTCGCCGGCGTCCACGACGAGCACCGGCCGCAGGGAGCGTGCCAGCGCGACGGCCGCGCTCAGGCCCGCCGCGCCGCCGCCGACGATCGCGACGTCGTACGTCATATCCGTGGTCATCGGGCTGACTCCTTCGTCATGTTCCGCTGAAATCGGGTTCAGGGGCGGCGGGCCGCCCACACGGTCCGGCTGCCGCGCACCGTGAGGTCGCGGCGGTTGAGGAGGACGCCGGGGTGGTCGCCGGCCAGCAGGTGATCGAGAGCGCCGAGGTCGTCGTCGGCGAGGTGGCCGTCGAAGGCGGAGCGGAAGCGGCTGAGCATGGCGTGCGCGTAGCGCCAGGCGTCCGGCGGCGCCGGGCTCGCCTCGACGGTGAAGGTGCGCTGGTCCGCCATCTCGAAACCGGCCCGCTCCAGGTGGGGCCGCCAGTCGGGGTGCGCGTTCCAGCCCGCCCGCGCCGCCGCCTCGTGGCAGCGCGCCTCCAGACCGGGACAGCCCACGCCGATGTCGTCGGGCAGGAAACGCGGCAGCGCGTCCATCTCGACGACCGCGAGCAGGCCGCCGGGGGTGAGCGCCGCGTGGATGTCGCGCAGCACCCGGTCGGGGTCGGTGACGTGGTGCAGTGAGGAGGCCGCCCACACGACGTCGACCGCGCCGACCGGGGGCCAGCCGGCGTCCAGGTCGGCCTGTACGGCACGCAGCCGGTCGTCCAGGCCCTGCGCGTGCGCCGTGGCACGGAGGCGGTCGAGCATCACCGGCGACTGGTCGATCGCGACGATCTCGGCCGTCGTGAAGCGCCGTGCCAGCGCCATGGTGCCGGTGCCGGTGCCGGCGCCCACGTCGGCGATCGTCCGGGGCGTCTCGGGGGCGTGCCGCCGGACCCAGCCGGTCAGCTCGTCCAGGTGGGAGCCGAACACCCGCGCGTCCAGGTCGAGGATGTCCGCCTGTCCCGGCTCGTCGTGGTGGGGGTGATGGTGGTGAGCGTGAGTCATGGCATCACGCTAGGCGCTCCATGCGCCTGCGACATACACTCTTGCCTATGGAGCAAGAAGTCGATCTGGATCGCGTGGTCCGGCAGCGCATCCGCGGTCTGCGGCTGGCGCGGGGCTGGTCCCTGGACACCCTCGCGGCCCGCTGCCACATCAGCCCATCGAATCTGAGCCGCATCGAGACCGGGCACCGCAGGATCGCCCTCGACCAGCTGGTGCCGATCGCCCGGGCGCTCGACACCACGCTCGACGCGCTCGTCGAGTCCGCCGACGACGCGGACGTGGTGATCAGGCCGGAGCCCTCTCACGCGCCCGGCATGACCACCTGGCTCCTGTCGCGCGAACGCTCCCTCCACGGCGTGACCGTGGCGAAGCTGCGCATCACTCCCGACCGGCCGACCGGCGCCGAGCGCCTGAAGGTGCACCCCGGCCGTGAGTGGTTCACCGTGCTGTCCGGCACCGCCCGACTCCAGCTGGGCGAGCGCACCATTCTGGTGCGGGCGGGGGACGCCGCCGAGTTCTCGACCATGACCCCGCACATCATCGACGCCCACGAGGGGCCGGTGGAGATCCTCAGCATCTTCGACCACGACGGGGAGCGCGTTCACCTGCACGCCGTGGACGACGGGAACCGGGCGCCGGCCGGTGACTGACGGCCGGTGCCCGGCATCCCGGCAGGGCGCGTGGCGCCCTACACGCGCTCGATGACGACGATCGGGATCTCCCGGTCGGTCTTGGTGGCGTACTCGTCGTACGCGGGCCAGGTGGCGGCCATCGTCCGCCACATGTCCGGTCGTTCCTCGGAGGTCGCCGTACGGGCGCGCGCCCTGAACCTGTCCCCCTTGATCTGGAACTCCACCTCAGGCTCGGCCTGGAGGTTGAGGTACCACAGCGGGTGCTCGTCGGCCCCGCCCTTGGAGGCGACCACCAGGTAGGCGTCGTCGTACGGCTGGTAGATCAGCGGGGTGCTGCGGGGCTGCCCCGACTTGCGGCCTTTCGTGGTGAGGATGGCCACCGTGGTGCCCTGCCAGTCGTGGCCTTCCTCGCCGTCGGTCTCGATGTAGCGCTTGACGTGTTCCTGTCCGAAAAGCATGGTCGATCACCTTCCCATCAGAGGGGGATCAACCGTCTGAGCCGTCGGCCAATTCCAGGGCGACCTGCAGTCCCGCCGCGGCCCGCTCCTCCTCGGTCGCCGACTCGTCTCGGATGAAGAACCAGGCCGCGTGCATCGCGAACAGCGCCATCGAGCGCCTGAGCCTGACCGGGAGCGGGTCGTCCGGCTCGCACAGCGTCTGCATCAGCTCGCCCATGCGCTCGCGCATCAGGTCGACCTTGGCATGGCCCTGCAGCGCCGTCTTGTTGCGGTCCATGAACTGCATGACCTCGTGGTGGCGTCCGCTGGTCATCTGGGCGGAGTAGCGGCGGATGACCTCCCGGCGCGTCTCCGGGGTGCGGGGGTGCCCGTTCGCCCACGCGATCAGCTCGTCCAGTGCCTTGACGCGGTCTTCGATCAGGCTGGCGACGATGTCCTCCTTGGTGCGGAAGTGGTAGTAGAGTGCCGCCTTGGTCACGCCGAGGGCCTCGGCTATCTCCCGGAGCGACGTCGCCTCGTATCCCTGCTCGGTGAAGAGCCTGATCGCGACCTCCTGGATGCGGCTGCGTGTGTCGGTATGAGCACCCATTCGCTGCTGTCCCCAAATAACTTGACGGCCGGCAAGTAAGGACAATACCGTGCCTCGGGCACTAGCCTGTCGGCAAGTAAGTAATTTTCTTCAAAGGGGGCACCCATGACCACGGAGACCGCGGCCGCGCCCGGCCGGTCCCGGGAAGTGATGATCGTCTTACCCGGCCTCATGCTGGCGATGATGCTGGCGATGCTGGACAACATGATCGTCGGCACGGCGATGCCGAGGATCGTCGGGGAGCTTCAGGGCCTGGACTACTTCACCTGGGTCACCACCGCGTACGTGCTGGGCACCACGGTCTCGACGCCGATCTGGGGCAAGCTCGGCGACCTCTACGGCCGTAAGAACATCTTCCTCAGCTCGATCGCCATCTTCCTGATCGGCTCCGCGCTGTGCGGCATGGCCGGCTCGTCGTTGTTCGGCGGCACCGGCGACGGCATGATCGAGCTGATCGCCTTCCGCGCGCTGCAGGGGCTCGGCGCCGGCGGCCTCATCGTCGGGGTGATGTCGATCATCGGGGACCTGGTCCCGCCCCGTGAGCGTGGTCAGTACCAGGGCATCATGGCGGCGATCATGTCGCTCGCCATGATCGCGGGGCCTCTCGTCGGCGGTTTCATCACCGACAACCTGAACTGGCGCTGGGCCTTCTACGTGAACCTCCCGCTCGGCGGCGTGGCGCTGATCTGGCTGATCCTCAAGCTGCACCTGCCCAGACACCGCACCGAGCACCGCATCGACTGGCTCGGTGCGGCCATCCTCACCGTGGCGATCACGGCGATTGTGCTGATCACGTCGTGGGGCGGTCAGAAGCACGGTTATCCGTGGGGCTCCTGGCAGATCCTGGGGCTGGCCGCCCTGGCGGTCGTCGCGCTGGCCGTGTTCATCCCCGTCGAGCGGCGGGCGGCCGAGCCGATCCTGCCGCTGCACGTGTTCGCCAACCGCAACTTCACGCTGATCAACGTGCTCGGCTTCCTGCTCGGCTTCGCGATGTTCGGCGCGATCACCTTCCTGCCGATGTTCCAGCAGATCGTGCAGGGCGCCACGGCCACCAACTCCGGGCTGCTCCTGCTCCCGATGATGGCCTCGTCCATGGTCGTGTCGCTGTTCGTCGGCAAGGCGATCACGCAGACCGGCAGGTACAAGAGCTTCCCGGTGATCGGTGGCGTGATCATGGCCATCGGCGTGTGGCTGCTGTCGACGCAGGACGTCCACACCCCGTCCTGGCGGACCGGCGTCTACATCGCCGTCCTCGGCCTCGGCATGGGCTTCCTGATGCAGACGACCATGCTGATCGCCCAGAACAGCGTCGAGCAGAAGGACATCGGCGTGGCCAGCAGCGCCTCGACGTTCTTCCGCTCCATCGGCGGGTCGTTCGGCATCTCGCTGTTCGGCGCCATCTTCAACAACCGGCTCGCCGACGAGATCACCGCCAAGTTCGGCGCGAAGGCCTCCGCACTGGCGGGCTCCGGCGGCGGCCAGATCGACCCGAAGATGCTCGAGCAGATGGCGCCGCCGGTCAAGGCGGGGTTCCTGGAGGCGCTCGCCAACGCGATCGGGTCGGTCTTCCTGTGGTCGGTCCTGTTCGCCGCGCTGGTTCCGGTGATCGCCGCCTTCATCAAGCACGTCCCGCTGCGCAGCGGCGCTCCCGGCGCCGCCGGCGGCGAGAAGGCGGAGCCGATGGCGGCCGCCGCCTTCGAGTGACCTGATACAAGCGCCGGTACGGCGCACGCCCCCGCGCGGGCGTGCGCCGTACCGCGTTTTCCGGGGTGGTCAGGCGGGCCGCTCGGCCCGGTCTCCCGACCAGTCGGTGTGGAAGGAGCCCTCCCGGTCGACCCTCCGGTAGGTGTGGGCGCCGAAGAAGTCACGCAGCCCCTGCAGCAGCGCCGCCGGGAGCCGGTCGCGGCGCAGCCCGTCGTAGTAGGCGAGCGCCGAGGAGAAGCCCGGCGTGGGCACCCCGATCGTCGCCGCCGTCGCCACGACCCGCCGCCAGGACTCCTGGGCCTCCTCCAGCGCCTGGGCGAACGTCGGGTCCACCAGCAGCGTCGGCAGGTTCGGGTCCGCGTCGTACGCCGCCCTGATCCGGTCGAGGAAGCGCGCCCTGATGATGCAGCCGCCGCGCCAGATCGTGGCCATCTCGCCCAGGTTCAGATCCCAGCCGTACTCCGCGCTCGCGGCGGCCATCTGGTCGAACCCCTGGGCGTACGCGACGATCTTGGAGGCGTACAGCGCCCGCCGCACGTCCTCGACGAGGCCGGAGTCACCGGCCGTGCCGGAGGGGCCGGTGAGCGATCGGGCGGCGGTCCGCTGCTCGGGGTGCCCCGACAGCGCCCGGGCGAACACGGCCTCGGCGATGCCGGTGACCGGGACGCCGAGGTCGAGGGCGCTCTGCACGGTCCAGCGGCCGGTGCCCTTCTGCTCGGCCTGGTCCTGCACGACGTCCACGAACGGCTTGCCCGTGGCGGCGTCGGTGTGGCCCAGCACCTCGGCGGTGATCTCGATGAGGTACGACTCCAGGTCGCCCCGGTTCCACTCGCGGAAGACGTCGGACAGTTCCTTCGGGTTCAGCCCGAGGGCCTGCCGGAGCAGGTCGTACGACTCCGCGATGAGCTGCATGTCGGCGTACTCGATGCCGTTGTGCACCATCTTGACGAAGTGGCCGGCGCCGTCGGGGCCCACGTGCACGCAGCACGGCACCCCGTCGACCTTCGCCGCGATGTCCTCGAGCAGGGGGCCGAGCGTCTCGTACGCCTCGGCGTCGCCGCCGGGCATGATGCTCGGGCCGTTGAGCGCGCCCTCCTCGCCGCCCGAGATACCGGTGCCGACGAAGTGGATGCCCCGCTCGCGCAGCGCGGCCTCCCGGCGGCGGGTGTCCATGTAGTGGGCGTTGCCGCCGTCGATGATCATGTCGCCCGGCTCCATGACGGCGGCGAGCTCCTCGATCACGGCGTCGGTGGGCGCCCCGGCCTTGACCATGATGATCGCCTTGCGGGGCCGTTCGAGGGAGGCCACGAACTCCTCGATCGTGCCCGCGGGCAGGAACGCGCCCTCGTCGCGGTGCTCCTCCATGAACCGGGTCGTACGGCTCTCCGTGCGGTTGTGCACCGCGACCACGTGACCGTGGTGGGCGAAGTTCCGGGCGAGGTTGCGACCCATGGTCGCCAGGCCCGTCACTCCGATGTCTGCCTTGTCCATGTCTAAATTCATACCGCTCCCTGGTGTGGGCGACCGGCCTCGGGTGGGCGTGTCCCGCGGCCGGTCGCGGTGAGCAGCGCTTTCAATAGCCGTAGCCGCCGGTCGGGTGGGAGTGCGACGGCGCCGGCCTGACCGAGAGCGAGGGCGTGGGCGTCGGAGCGGGCGAGGCCGCGCCCGCGGCCGTGGCCGGGCGGATCAGGCCGAGCAGGCCGTGCTGCGCCTTGGAGATGCCGGCGGAGAACCACACCGCGTCGGCGCCGCCGTTGCCGGCCGTGCCGGGTTCGAGGTCCCACAGCCCCTCGACGGCGATCGCCCTGCCGTCCGCGCCGCGCAGCGGGCCGAGGTAGCGGCCGGTCCTCGGGTTGTACGCGTTGATCCATCCGTCGCCGACGTTGCCGACCAGCAGTGCCCCGGCGTACGCGCCGAACCCGCCGGGGGCGAGCGTCATCGCCCACGGCGCGTTCAGCGGGCCGCGAGAGGCGAGGCGCCGCACGAAGCGGCCGCTCGCGGTGAACCGGCTGACGAACCCGTTGCCCCGGCCTGCCACCGGTTTGCCGGTCTCGGGGTCCCGCCTGGCGTACGCGACGAGGACCGAGGTTCCCACGATCTCGATGTTGAAGGGGGAGTAGTGCACGGGCAGGAACGGGTCGCGGAACTGGCGGCGCGACAGCCGCACCCGCCGGAAGTCGTCGTCGAAGACGTGGACGGAGCCGTGGGAGAAGGACGGTGCGAGCAGGAACGTGCCCCGGTCGGTGTTCATCAGCGCCAGGCCCTTGTAGTCGGCGCCGCGGGTGAACGCGGCGATGACCGCGTTGCGCGGATCGGCCTTGGCGCTCCAGGCGGTGATGGCGCCGCTCGGGCTGGAGAAGATGAACGAGGCGGGCGCGGTGCCGGCCTTTCCCTTGATCGTGAAGGCGTCGCCCGTGTACGCCACCTGGCCGGTCGGGGTGCCGCCGGGGATCGCCACAGTGGTGGGGGCCTTCCTGGCCGTCCCCGCGCCTCCGGTGTAGACGGTCGCCGTGCCCGTTCCCGCGTTGGACACCCAGAGGGTGGCGCCCATCGCGAGGCCCCAGGGGTTGACCAGTTCGGGGTCGGTGAGGGCCGCCCTGCCCGCCACGTCGGAGACCAGGTCGACCTCGGCGAACCTGGCGGGCGTGCGCGCCGTGTTCGCGGACCGGTTCGCGGCCGGGTCGACCTGGTGGCCGGAGCCCGGCCCGGAGCGGGAGGCGTGGGGGGACGAAGCGGGGTGGGCCGGTGCCGCGCCGACGAGCGCCAGCGCGAGCGGCGCGGCGCAGAGCGTGACGATACGTGCCCGCATGGGGCCTCCTGAGAGTGGTCAGAACTGTGTCGGCATGCCCTTACGCCCGGAGATACGCCGCCGTCCCGTTCCGGGTTCACCCGACTTTTCCGCAGGTAGGGGGCGCGCGCAGTAGGAGGTCTGCCCTATCCTGACAAAACCCGCAAAGCAAGCGGGTTTTGTATAGACATGGCCGTCCGATGGCGAGGACACTTGGCCTCCCGCCGGGCCGCTGGTAAGTCACTACAGCCAAGAAGGGCCGGCGCGAGCCGGCCCCGCCCACCGTCGTCGCTCACTACGGAGAAGAGACGTGTTCGCACCGAAGCCGGAACGGTCAGTCGTCGCGGTTCCTCCGCCCGGAGACGGGCCCGGATTCTGGGCGGGCGCGCCCAGCGCCGTGAGCCGGGACGGATGGATCTACCTGGCCTACCGGCTGCGCCGGCCGCTCGGCGACGGGCGCGGGTACGCCGTGGAGATCGCCCGCTCGGCCGACGGCGAGCGATTCGAGAAGATCCTCACGATCACCAAAGAGGAGATGAAGACCGAGTCGCTGGAGCGCCCGACGCTCGTGGTGACGCCGGAGGGCAGGTGGCGCCTGTACCTGAGCTGCGCCACGTACGGCACCAAGCACTGGCGGGTCGAGATGATCGAGGCCGCCGGGCCGGCGGAGTTCGACCCCGCCGACGCGCGGGTTGTGCTGCCCGGCGACCTCAAGACCGGCGTCAAGGACCCCGTGATCCTCCATCACGGCGGTGTGTGGCACCTGTGGGCGTCCTGCCACCCCCTGGAGGACCCCGACCAGGCCGACCAGATGGTGACCGACTACGCCACCAGCGCCGACGGCGTCGAGTGGACCTGGCAGGGGACCGCGCTCGACCGGCGGCCGGGCGAGTGGGACTCGCGCGGCGTGCGGGTGAGCGCGGTCACGTTCAGCGGCGGGACCGTCATCGCGTACTACGACGGCCGCGCGTCGGCGGAGGAGAACTACGAGGAGCGCACGGGCGTGGCCATCGGCCCCGACCCGTCCACGCTCACCGCCACCGGAACCGCCCCCGTCGCCCAGTCGGAGCACGGCGGGGGAGGACTGCGCTACCTGTCGATCGTGCCCGTGGCCGGGGGCCACCGCCTGTACTACGAGCTGACCCGCGCCGACGGGGGCCACGAGCTGCGCACCGAGCTGCGCTGATCCGGCGCGGTTTCCGCGGGTGGAAGCTCGGGTGCGGTTCACGCCCCGACGGGATCGCCTCCCGGCGGGCCGTCCGCGCCGGGCGGCCGGGCGGGGTCGGAGGCGCTCCTGAGGCGGCCGTTGCGGGCCTGCCGCTGGCCGGACGGCCGCGCGCCGACCAGGCCGCCCGACCGCTCCCGCGGGCGCAGCCAGTCGCCGAAGTCCTCGCCGAAGGAGTCGCGGCCGAGCAGGTCGCGCAGCAGCGCGATGTCGGCGGCGAAGTAGGCAAGCAGTTCCTGGCGCTGCTCCCAGGTGAGCGGCCGCCGGGGCTGCCCGTTGCGCTGTAGCACCCGCTCCAGAGGCGCGGTGAGCCGCTGGCCCAGCAGCGGATCGCCGAGCCGGGCGAGCCGGGCCAGGATCCGGTGCCTGCGGCTGTGCCGTGGGTGGGCCGTGACGTTCTCCCTGGGCACCTCGCCGATCAGCCCCTGCTCCACCCCGAGGAACGCGCAGATCCGGTCGAGCGTGGCGGCGGGGCGGTCGACCAGGTCGCGGTAGCGGAAAACCAGCACGTGCTCGCGGGGGAACAGCGTGAACAGGTGCTCGAGCTGCTCGCCGTACCGGCCGAGGCCGACGTAGTGCCAGAACGGCGACCAGCCGTCGGCGATCCGCCGCTTCTCCGCCGCGCACGCCTCGATGACGTCGCCGATCGGCTCCAGGCCGGCCGACCACAGGTGGGTCCAGTTCGAATGGGCGCGCTCCACGGGGTCGCGCAGCGAGACGATGAGTCTCGCGTTCGGGATCGCCTCGCGGATCCTCCGCTGGGCCGCGCGGTCGTACAGGTAGAAGGGGGTGGACTCGCCGCGCAGCGCCCCCGGCGGCGCGCCCGCGAACAGCGCCTCATAGTCGGCGCGCCGCCACACGTGCTCGCGGTAGGTCTCCGCGTCCCCCGGCCCGCCCTTCGCCGGAGGCGGGCCGTCGGTGAGGAAGAACTTCGGCTCCTTCACGGGGGACATGAACAGCCGGGGATGGCGGGCCAGTGCCGCGTGCAGGGCCGTGGTGCCGGCCTTCGGCACCCCGATGACCAGGAAGTCGGGCAGGGCCATGGGAGTCCTCCTACTTTCCCGATTTATTAAGTTGGTTTTGCCCCTTTCCTTGCCTAAAAAATCACCCGACGTGGGTGTAGTACCACCGAAACGGGTGCCGATGCCGTATAGAGGCCCCTAATTGGGCGCACGGCTCCCCGGCTGGCGCGTGCGGCGGTGCCGCCCGTGACGGGGAAGCGGAAGGACCGGGTCAGCCGGAGGTCGCGCCGCGCGTCGCCACCGCCGGTCGCACCCAGGCGGATGGCCGAGGGCGGGCGAGCGCGGCGGAGCGCCGGTCGCCGTCGGACCAGACCTCGAACCACACCTCGTTGCGGCCTCCCTCGCGGACCAGCCCCCACCGGTCGGCCAGCAGGTCCAGCAGCGGCAGGCCGCGACCGCCCTGGCTCGACCCGCTGGGGAGCGGATGACCGGCGCACGGCGGCCCGGCCGAGCCGTCGTCCTCCACGCAGACCCGCACGCGGTCGGGCAGGCACGAGACGGTGACGGTGAAGGTGCCGCCGTCCCCTGAGCGGGAGTGGACGACCGCGTTCGTCGCGATCTCGCTGGTCAGCAGCACGCAGTCGTCGTGCCGGGGATGGCCGCGCCCGAGCGCGGCCGACACGAGCCTGCGCGCCCGCCCCACCTGGTCCCGCCCACCCGCGAGCCGGGCCACGCGGTTCCCCGCGCCGTCCCCCGAGATCTCCATGAGCTCCTCCCAACGCGTGACCATGTGGCCGCCGCAGGAGAGGACGTCCGCCTCCGCGCCCGCGATGTCACGGGAAAGTAGGAGTCTGCTTGCCCCGCTATGCCGGAAAAGCGACCCCGCCACCCTCGTTCCCCGGGTGGCGACCGGAAGCCGGCCGCAACCACAGGGAGGCCCCGCACAGGGGACAGGCGATCCAATGACGGCCTCTGGGGTCGTGGTGGTGGTGGTGCCCTGGATGATGTCTCAGCGGCTGTAGTCCAGGAACAACGTGCCGTTCTTGCCTCGTTCGACATCGAGCAGCTTCCACGACTGAACGTCGTCGCCCTCGAACACTCGCCTGCCGTGGCCGACCACGGCCGGCGCGACGACCAGTCGTAGTTCGTCGACGAGCCCGGCCTGCAGCAGTGAGCGGGCCAGTTCGATGCTGCCGTGGATGCCGATGTCGCCGCCGGATTCCTGCTTCAGGGCGGTCACGTAGTCGTGCGCGGGGGTGGTGACCAGGGTGGAGTTCGCCCATTCCTGCGTGGGCGCGCTGGAGGTGACGACGTGCTTGCGGGTGCCGTTGATGAAGTCGGCGAACGGCTGGAAGTCCGACTTGGGCCAGTGCCCGGCCCAGTAGTCGTAGGTCCCGCGTCCCAGCAGGACGTCGTCCTGGGTGGCGATGACCCGGCTGAGGTAGGCGACCAGCTGGGGGCCGTCGTCGGCGAGCCAGTCGCCGTCTTCGTAGGCGACGCCGTCGAGCGACATCAGGTGGTAGAGCACGACCTTGCGCATGGTGTTCTCCTAGTGGCGGGTCGAGTGGCGCATCGAGAGCTCCTGCGGTGGGGCGCGTCGTTGCGGGCTCCATGCTGTGGCCTGATCGCGGGCCCCTGCGATACATTCGGCCGCGGCCGAATCCGAGGAGTCCTGGCGGCATGCTCACCGTGGCGTTCTCCGCCTACGACCTGACCTCGATCAGGTTCGCGTACTCCCCGCTCAGGGAGGTCTCCACCGGCGTCCACGCGCTGCGTACTCCCGCCGGGCGCGTCCTGCATCTGCCGTGGTTCAAGCAGGTCCGCTTCCAACTCGGCGGTGATCTGGCCCCCCTGCTCGACCTCGTCCCCGGCGGCCCGTACATCCCGGACTTCCTGTGCCCCGTCCCCACCAGCCCGACCCCGGACCTGGCCGGCGAACTGGCGGTCCTGCGCGCTACCCCCCACGAGATCATTCGCACGGACCTCGGCCGCATGGCCGACGAGACCCCGGGCTCGCTGACCGGCTGCGCCCTGGAGCTGTACCGGGATCCCGCCTCGGGCCTCGACCGGCTGGTGCGCGCCATCGAGGCCTACTGGCGGCTCGCCATGGCACCGCACTGGGCGCGCATGCGCAACCTGCTCGAAGGCGACCTGCTCTACCGCGCCCGGCAGTTCGCCGAACGCGGCCCTGCCGGGGTGTTCGCGGACATGCACCCGGCCATCCGCTGGGAAGATCGCACCCTCTACCTGGAGGAGCGTCCGGAGGAACTGTCCCGGACGCTGAACGGCGAGGGCCTGCTGCTGGCCCCGTCCGTCTTCGTCTGGCCCGAACTGCTCTACCGCACCGACTCTCCCGGCCAGGCGGCCATCACCTATCCGGTGCGTGCCATCGCCACCCTGTGGGAACGCGGCACCGCGCCCGCCCCCGACGCGCTGGCCGCCGTCATCGGCCGCTCCCGCGCACTGCTGCTCGGTGAGCTCGACGCCCCCGCCTCCACCACGGACCTGTCCCGCCGCACCGGCCTGGCCCCCGCGAGCGTCTCGGAACAGCTCACCCTGCTGCTGTCGGCCGGTCTGGTGACCAAGCACCGTGTCGGCCGGGGCATGCTCTACGTCCGCACGCCCCGCGCCCAGGCCCTGCTGGGCGATTGATTCGGCGCAGGCCGAATGTGTCGCCGGGCGGCGTGCGTCACCACACCATGCACTCATGACGATCACGGCTCCCGCCCGCCCCACCGTGTTCCAGGGGCTCCCCAAGGTGTTCTGGCTGCTGTTCTCCGGTCAGCTGGTCAACAGGTTCGGCGGCGTCGTGCTGCCGTTCCTGGTGTTCTTCCTGACCGGCCGAGGCTACGCGGCCGCCCAGATCGCCGCCGTCGTCTCCGCGTACGGGCTGGGTAGTCTGGGCGGGCAGCCGCTGGGCGGCTACCTGGCCGACCGGTTCGGCCGCCGCGCCACCCTGATCGGCGGCCTGCTCGCCACCGCGGCCTGCGTGATCCTCGTCGCGGCGGCCGGCAACCTGCCCTGGCTGATGACCGCGGCCCTGGCCATGGGGCTGGCCGGCGACGTCTACAGGCCCGCCGCCTCGGCGCTGGTCGCCGAGACCACTCCGCCGCGCCTGCGGCCGAAGGCATTCGGGCTCATGCACTGGGCGGTCAACGTGGGCACCGCCGCCGCGGGCGCCGTCGCCGGACTCCTGCTCGCCCACGGCTTCTGGCTCCTGGTCGTTCTGGACGTGACCACCAGCCTCGCCTTCGCCGTGATCGTGGCCGTCGGCGTCCCCCGCGGCCATGACACCGCGAGCGCCGATTCCACCCGCGACGGCTACGCGCTCGCGGCACGCGATCACATGCTGATGGCAGCGCTCGTCTTCCTGCTGATCGGCCTGATCCTCTACGCCCAGGCCGCCTACGCGCTGCCCTTGGCGCTGGCCGCCGACGGGCTCCCGGCCACCCTGTACGGGCTGCTCGTCACAGTCAACGGCGCCATCGTGGTGATCTTCCAGCCGCTGCTCGTCTCATGGTTGTCGCGTCTGCCCAGGCTGCCGGTCCTCGGCCTGTCCATGACCGTGGTGGGTCTCGGCCTGGCCCTGACCGGCGTGGCCAGCCGGCCCTGGCACTACGTGGCCACAGTGGTGCTGTGGTCGATGGGCGAGATCGGCATGGCGGGCTTCGAGGCGGCGCTGATCGCCGACCTCACACCCGAGGGAGCCCACGGCACCTACCAGGCCCTGTACGGCTGGACCACCTCCATCGCCCGCTTCGCCGGCCCGGCCGTCGGCGCCGTGCTGTTCCAGTCAGGGATGTTGTGGTGGGCCTGCGCCGCGACGGGCATCCTGTGCGCGGTGTTCGCCTTCGCCCTGATGCCGGCCGTCGCGCGCCGCGTACAGGCCGTAGCGTCGCCGGCGTGAGATCCCGGCCCATACTCGGATCCCGCACTTCCGTGGCGCAGGCCCGGTGGGGGGCAGCGGGCCCGGCTTGAGCGACTGTTCGACGCCCTGCGCAGCGGTGTCGGTCTCCGGCCGTGAGGGGCGGGAGGCGTTGGTCGGATGGAATCAGTCGAACAGTATCGCCACGTCCAGGCCGCCCCCGGGGCGTGGGTGGGCCGTCAGCTTCGCGCCGTGTGCTTCGGCGACGGCCTGCACGATGACCAGGCCCAGTCCGTGGCCGTCGGCGGTGTGGGTTCGTTGGGTACCGAGTCGCTGGAACGGCTGGAAAAGCCGTCGTAGATCCTGCGATCGGATGGTTGGGCCGGTGTTGCCGACCGATAGGCGGGCGCGACCATTCGTGAGTTCGGTGGCGATGGTGACGTGTCCGTCGGGAACGTTGTGATGGAGCGCGTTGTCGACCAGGTTGCCGATCATGCTGGCGATCAGGTCGGGGTCACCGCTGATCGGTGTCGGGTCCAGCGATGCCTGAACCGTGATGGTTCGCCGGGTGGCCTCCGCACGGCGTGACAGCATCACCCCCTTGGTGACATCGGCCAGGTCGACCACTTCCCGGTGATCGAGGCCCTTCTGTCCTTCCGCCAGCGTGAGCAGGGCGCCGATCAGACGTTCCTGCCGCTCGCCGAGACCGAGTGCTTCCTCGCACGCGGCTCGCAGGCTGGCCTCGCTCGCGTCGGGGTCGGCGAGCGCGACCTGGAGTACGGCGCGCTGACCGGCCAGCGGGGTGCGCAGCTCATGCGAGGCGTTGGCTACGAAGTGGCGCTGCGCCGCGAACGAGGAGTCCAGCCGCTCGAACAGGTCGTCGAGGGTGCGCCCCAGCTTGGTCAGCTCGTCGTCCGGGCCGCGCAGACCGAGTCGCCGGTTGAGGTTGGTGGCTGAGATCTCCTGGGCGGTCACGGTCATGGCGCGCAGCGGGCGGAGAATGCGCCCGGCCAGCCACCACGCGATCGGCACGGTGAGGACCACGATGATGATCGCGCTGATCACGAGCGCGGCATCGACCTGCTGGGGGGCGGTGTCGGGCGGAGGGGCGCTGTCCCCGGCCCGGAGGCGGATCCGGTCCCTCCCGAAGAGGAAGCCGGCGAACAGCAGCATCGGGACGACGACGGCCAGAACCAGGCCGGCGTACAGCGTCGTGAGCTGCGCGCGCAGGGACGGCCGGCGTGGGTGGTGCCGGGCGCGGCCGGTACGGCCGGTCACCGTCGGGTCCGATGCGGGATTCATCGCGAGACTCCGATCCGGTAGCCGCCCTCACGGATGGTTTCGATCACCGGCGGTTCGCCGAGTTTGGCCCGCAACCGGCGCACCGTCGTCTTGACGACCGTGGTGAACGGGTCAGCGGCCTCGTCCCAGACCCGTTCCAGCAACTCCTCCGCGGACACAACCCGGTCGCCGGCAGCGAGCAGGCATTCCAGCAGGGCGAACTCCTTCGGGGTGAGCTCCAAGCGCCGTCCGCCACGAAAGGCCACCCGCCGGCTCGGGTCCAGGGTCAGATCTTCCGCCTGGAGGATCGGGGGAACGGCGGGCGCCGAGCGGCGCCCCAGCGCGCGTACGCGAGCCACGAGCTCGGCGAAGTCGAACGGTTTGGGCAGGTAGTCGTCGGCGCCCAAACCCAGGCCCTCGACTCTGTCTCGCACGGTGCCTGCGGCGGTGAGCATCAGCACCCGCGACCCGGTGCCGCCGGCGGCGATGTGCCGGCACACGTCGTCGCCGGGTGTGCCGGGCAGGTCGCGGTCCAGCACCACCACGTCGTATCGGGTGTCGGCCAGATGGGCCAGAGCGTCGTCGCCGTCGAGAACGACGTCCACCGCCATGCCCTCGCGGCGCAACCCGGTCCCGATCGTCCTGGCCAGGACCTCGAAGTCTTCGACGACCAGAACTCGCACGACCGTCCTCCTTCTCGTTGGTGGTGCCGCGTTCGGCAGGCGCGCCCGCACTGCTCACGATGCCAGGGATCCGGTGTCGGCCGGGTGTCAGCCGTTGACACCCGGCCGGCACCGGCCGTGCCGTACAACCATCCCGGCAAGGCGTCCGTGAGAGGCACGACCCGTGAGCAGGGTGTCCGTCACACGAGCGAGATTCCCTTCGGAAAGGACCAGACGTGAGAGATCCACGGTTGACGCGGCGTAGGTTCCTCGCCGTCACCGGTGCCGGTACGGCAGCCGGCGGACTGCTGACGACCAGCTCGGTGGGCAGCGGCGGCGGACTGCTGACGACCGGATCGGCGGGCAGGGCCGACGCGGCCACACGGGACCTCACCCAGGCGGTGCTCGCGGCCTTCGAGCGCCACCGGCTCGTCGCGATCGGTGAGACACACGGCCAGCAGGAACACGGTGACGCGCAGCAGATGCTGCTTGCGGATCCGCGGTTGCCGCAGGTGGTCGACGACATCGTCGTCGAGTTCGGCAACGCGCTGTACCAGCCGATCGTCGACCGGTTCGTCGCCGGTGCGGCTGTCGACGACCGAGTGTTGCGGCAGGTCTGGCGGAACACCACGCAGTCGCCCGGGGCCACCGGCGACCAGCCGATCCGTGAACAGTTCTTCCGGACGGTCCGCGCCGTCAACTGGGCGCTGCCTGCGGAGCGGAGGATCCGGGTGCTGCTCGGGGATCCGCCGATCGACTGGTCCCACATCACCACCCAAGACCAGGTGGATGTCTTTCTCGCCCAACGTGACGCCCACATGGCGTCAGTGGTGAAACGGGAAGTGCTCGCCAAGAAACGCCGGGCACTGATCTGCTACGGCAGCGGACACGTGATGCACTCGCCGGAGCCAGGACAGAACGCCGACCACGGAGTCCCGCTGATCGAGGAACAGACCGGCCGGCACGTCTACGTGATCGTGGCCGGTAGCCATCCCCGCTTGGCGACCTGTCCACGGCGCACCGTGATCCCGTGCTCAGGCACCTGGCTGGAATACACCGACGCGGGACAGTTCATGGACGCGCCGCGGCTGTGCGGCGTCCCCTTGGGAAAGCTGGTCGACGCCGTGCTGTACCTGGGGCAACCGACGGACCTGACACAGTCGCAGTGGAACCCCGCGATCTTCCTCGACCCGGTGTACTGGGCGGAACTCCAGAGGCGCAACGCGATCAACGGGAACCTCGTCGACCTGGAACAGTACCGGCGGCAGCAGCCGATCACTGTGCCCGCGCCACCTCCCGCGGGCTGCGCCGCCGGCCGCGGTGACTGACGGCGAAAGCGCGGATTCACCCCAGGGCGTCGCCGCATCCGCAAGGTCACCGGTGACCAGATCCTGGTCCGCGCCGGCCGCACCATGGTCCCCACCCCCCGCGCGCCGGTCCGGCCACAAGCAGCAGAAGACACGGGGGTTGAGCGTGGGAAAGCGACAGGGCGGCGGGACCGGTCTGTCCGGTCCCGCCGCCCCGTTCCCGTCGATGAGCCGGGCAGGCTCCCCGTCAGGAGTCGTGCGCGGCCGCTCCCGATGCGGAGCCGTTCACGACGAGCACGCGCTCGCGCTCGGGCACCTCGATGGCCGGGAACGTGCCGGTGTCGACGATCCCGTGCTCCCGGTATGCCGCCTCGATCAGCGCGTACGCCTGGGGTTCGAGCTTCCACAGCGCCCGCCACTCCTTCGCCACGCGGAGCGGGATGCCCACCTCCTGGGCGATGTCGGCGGCGCGGGGAACGTACTTGCGCGCGATCTGCTGGTCCCAGTACTGCCGGGCGGTCCGCAGCTGAGCCGCGCGCTGGGCGGTGTCGACGACGGGCGGCGCCGGCTC
The DNA here is from genome assembly GCF_014892245.1 of Microbispora sitophila. Taxonomy (NCBI): domain Bacteria; kingdom Bacillati; phylum Actinomycetota; class Actinomycetes; order Streptosporangiales; family Streptosporangiaceae; genus Microbispora; species Microbispora sitophila. The sequence goes on from NZ_JADBGC010000025.1 coordinate 22,550, forward strand.
GGCCGGGACGTCCTCCTCCTCGTCGTCGATCAGCTCGGCGATGGCCGCGGCGGGCAGCGCCGGGGGAACGGGCTGCTCGGGCTCGGGCGCCCAGGGGACCGGCGGCGCGAGGTCGATCAGCGCGGAGGTGTTGTAGAGCGCGCCGATCTGGGACAGCAGGGCCTCCTGCCGCTTCTCGTCCACGGCCAGGCCGGTGTACTCCACCGCCTGGTCCATCGCCTTGTCGAGCCTGGCCATCGCGGCGCGCACCTTGCGGTCGGACGCCCCGGCCTCGCGCAGCGCGCGGACCCGCTTGGCGGCCAGCGCCACCCTGGTCAGCCTGCGGTGGGCGTCCACCTCGCTCGCCGTACGGTCGCTCGCCTCGGCCAGGCCGATACGGACCAGCACGCGTTCGGGGGTGAGCCGCCAGTTGATGCGGCCCCGGCCGGTGATGCGGACCCGCTCGATGGCCATGCCGCGCTCCCACAGCCACGCGGCCACGAGCGGCGCGGCGAGACGGAAGACGGCCTCGGCGACACTGCGGGCGTCCATGCTCGACAGGACGGCCGACAGGGACGTCAGCACCCACACGGCCAGGCCGTCGATGCCGGCCGAGTAGTTCTCCCGCATGTTGCGGCGCGCGCGTACGGCGCTGGTGATGACGGCGACCTCGATGAAGGCGAACAGCAGGAGCCGCAGCGGCCCGTCGAACCCGAGGACGTCGCCGGAGAAGCGCCACATGCCCTGGGCGGAGACGCCCGTGGCGATGCTGGCGGCGACGATGGTGAGAACGTCCTCGGTGGGCCGGCCGGCCGCCCAGCGGCGGAACAGGCGGATCAGGGCGCGCAGGGCGAAGAAGGCCAGGACCAGCAAGACCAGGGCGATGACGCTGATGATGATCGCTTCGACGGTGTGGGCCGACGCGAAGGCGGTTATTTGGTCAATGGGGGGCATCAGTCACGGTCTCTCGACGTCCGATGGTTTTCCTCGAGATCATTCCAGAATCGCGTCGCCCTTTGGTGCGAAACACGCCTCTCCGTGAACACTCCGTCGCCGGGGGTTCGGAGCTCTCCGCTGGATCATCGCGCCGTCTACGGAGGTGTGGCCGCGGCGGGACATTGACCGGCCCGGGACCGGTACGTACGTTCCAGGCAGCGTGTAGGACAGGCATCGCCGGGAGGCGACGATGGCAGAGCAGTCCGGCGCCACGTGGCCCTGGCCCGACCTTCCACCCGGCCCCATGGGAATTCCCTCGCCCGACCTCGACCGCAGGTACGCGGAAGGCCCCATGGAGCCGGTCACGATGCCGAGCGGGGACCGGGCCCCGATGATCGTCAGGTATGAGGACGTCCGGGCCGTGCTCACGTCCCCGGCAGGCAGCCGCGATCTGCGGGCTCCGGGCCTGCCCAGAATGGTCCGCGGCATGGGACTGGACGACGATCCGGCGGCTCTGATCAACCAGGACCCTCCGGAGCACACCCGCTACCGCCGCATCATGCAGGGCACGTTCACACCCCGGCACATCGAGCGCTGGCGGCCCTGCGCGGCGGCCATCGCGACCGAGCTGCTCGACGCGGCCGGGGAGGAGTTCGACGTGGTCGCCGACTTCGCGCTGCCGCTGCCCGCCCGGGTGATCTGCGAGGTGCTCGGCGTGCCGATGGACCGGTTCGAGCAGTTCCGCGGCTGGACGGAGATGTTCCTGTCCTCCTCCGAGGCGAGCGCCGAAGCCAGGGCGGAGGGGTTCGCCGCGTTCATGGCGTACGCGCGGGACCTGATCGCGGAGCACCGCAGCAGGCCGGGCGACGACCTCATCGACCTGCTCATCTCGGCGCGCGACGGGGAGGACGCGCTGAGCGAGGACGAGCTGACCCACATGGTGTTCACGCTGATCATGGCGGGGCACGAGACGACCGCCTCGATCATCATCCGGGGCGCGTTCCGCCTGCTGTGCCACCCCGGGCAGTACGCGGAGCTGACCGTGCGCCCCGAGCTGCTCGAAGCCGCCGTGGAGGAGATCCTGCGGCACGAGGGGCCGGGAGGGAACGGCCTGCTCCGGCTGGTGACGGAGGACGTCCAGCTGTCCGGCGGCACCGTCCCCGCGGGGACCGTCGTGCTGCCCAACCCGGCGGCGGCCAATCACGATCCCTCGGTGTTCGACGATCCGTGGCGTTTCGACATCCGGCGATTCGCCGGGGGGACGCCCAATCCGCACCTGGCCTTCGGCCACGGTCCCCACTACTGCCTGGGGGCGAACCTGGCCAGGATGGAACTGCAGGAGGCGTTCCGCGCCCTGGTCACACGGCTGCCGCGCCTGCGCCCGCGGGAGGACCTTCCGAGCGTGCGGTGGACCGACGACGGCCTGATCCACCGGCCGCGGCGGCTGCTGGTCGCGGCCGGCTGAGCCCTGGCCCGGCCGGCGCCGTCAGGGGTCTCAGATGTCCCGGATTCTCAGATGTCAAGGTTGAGGCGGGCGATGGGCTCGACGAGCTCCTCCTCCTCGTACCGCAGGTGCGACAGCAGCACGTCCGAGAGCAGGTCCACCCGGTCGCGTACGCCGTCGAGCCGGTCCGGGTCCTCGATCATCGCGACGAGGGCGGCGTCCAGCTCCGTCAGCACTCCGGCGATGACCTCGTGTTCCTGCTCCAGGCGGGCCACGACCGGCGCCAGCGACTCCTGCGCCGCCACCAGCATCGGGAACATGTGCTCGTCCTCGATCGTGTGGTGGGTGGTCAGCAGGCGGCAGTACGACGCGCAGAACGTGCCGAGCGTCCAGTAGTTCTGCCGCATGGTGAGCTCGTTGATCATCGAGCGGAGCGCGGCGGCGTCGGAGCGTCCTGCGGCGACCTGCTCCAGGGCGTCCCTGATCTGGGTCAGTTCCCCGCGCAGGTGGTCGTGGATGAGCACGAGCCGCCGGCCGTTCGCCTGCTGCCGCGGCGGGAGCGCGGCGATGTCCCGCTTGGGCAGCCGCGGCCGGGTGGCCTCGTCGAGCACCGCCCTCGCCGGTGCCCCCTTCGCGATCTCGATCGGGCTCTCGGCGTCCGGACGCGGCCCCCGCGCGCGCTCGCGCGCCACGGCCTCGCGTACGGCGGGGGCCACCTCCTCGGCGAAGACCTTGAGGTCCCTGTCGTCGTCCACGGCCAGCACGAACACGCTCATGCCGTGGCCGAGCGCGAGCCGTGTGAGCCGCTCGGCCCACACGGCAGGCGGCCCGTCGAGGAACCCCTCTCCGGCGACGCCGGAGAACCGGCCCTCGATGTTGTAGGCGCGGCGGATCGCGGCGGGGTCGCGCCCGGCCCGCTCGGCCGCGGCGTCCAGGATCTCGCTCATCGCGCCCAGTTCGCCGGGCGCGGCGTACCCGGACGAGGGCACCCACCCGTCGCCGAGCCGCCCGGTCAGCTCCAGCATGCGCCGCTTGTACGCGCCGAGCCACAGCCCGATCGGATGCGGGGGGAACGGCCCCGGCCGCGCGCCGTCCAGCCGGTAGTGCCTGCCGTCGAGCCGCACGCCCTCGTCGCCCGGGGTCCACAGCGCGCGGAGGACCGCGACGGCCTCCTCCAGCGCGTCCACGGCCTCGCCGGGGCTGTGGCGCGGGCCGCCCATGGCCGCGATGCCGTCCCAGAACGCCCCGGAGCCGAGCCCCAGCTCGACCCGGCCCCCGCTCAGGATGTCGAGGGACGCGGCGGCCCTGGCGAGCACCGCCGGCGGCCGCAGCGGCAGGTTCACCACGTCGGGGAACAGCCGCACCCGCTCGGTGCGTCCCGCGAGCGTGGACAGCAGCGTCCAGCTGTCGAGGAACGCCGGCAGGTAGGGATGATCCTGGATGCCGATGATGTCGAGCCCGATCTCGTCGGCCAGCACGGCCTGCCGGACGATCCGGTGATGCCCCGCCGCGTCGGGCGTGAGAAACGCCCCGAACCACAGCTCGTGTCCGAAGTCGGCCATTAAATCGCTACCTTTCCGCGTCCCGGACCGGGAGCCTACCTTCGTGACAAGATCCGGCGACATGACCCTGGCGGCCCCCGGCGGCACCGTCCTGTCGGTCGTCATCGGCTCGCGCGCGTACGGGCTGGAGACCGAGGAGTCGGACGTCGACAGGCGGGGCGTGTTCGTGACGCCCACCCCGATGTTCTGGCGGCTCGACAAGCCGCCTGACCACCTGGAGGGGCCGCTGCCCGAGCAGTTCTCGTGGGAGGTCGAGCGGTTCTGCGTGCTCGCGCTGGAGGGCAATCCGGCCGCGCTGGAGTGCCTGTGGTCGCCGCTGGTGGAGCTGGTCACTCCGGTGGGGGAGCGGCTGCTGGCGCTGCGCCGCGCGTTCCTGTCCGGCAAGGCGGAGCGGGCGTTCGCGGGATCGGCCGCCCGGCAGTTCCGCCGTCTCGGGCCGGAGGACCCGCCCCGGCCGGACGGCGACGGCAGGCGCTGGAAGATGGCCATGCACATGATCCGGCTGCTGCTGGGCGCCGCGCATCTGGCTCGGCACGGGGAGCCGCTCGTCGAGGTGGGCGCCCACCGCGACCGGCTGCTCGCCGTACGGCGGGGGGAGACGCCCTGGCCCGAAGTGCTGGAGTGGCGCGGGCGGCTGCTCGCCGAGGTGGACGAGCGGGCCGGGAGCGCGCTGCCGGAGCGGCCGGACCGGGCGGCCGTGGAGGAGTTCCTGATCGACGTGCGGAGGTCGGCTCTGTGACCGTGATGAAAGAGGAGGCGTCGTGACCGTGCTGGGAGGGGAGGCGTCGTGACCGCCGTGCTGCCGTCCTGGCTGCCCGAGGTGGCCGCGGGTGAGCGGCACCCGCTGGCGTTCGCCACCGTGAGCGGCGCGCATCTGTACGGGTTCCCCTCGGTGGACTCGGACGTGGACCTGCGGGGCGTGCACGTGCTGCCGGCCGAGGAGGTCGTCGGCCTGCGCACGGGTGAGGAGACCGTGACCCGCTCGTGGATTCGCGAGGGCGTGGAGGTCGACCTCGTGACCCACGACCTCGCCAAGTTCTGCCGGCTGCTGCTCGGCCGCAACGGCTACGTGCTGGAGCAGCTCCTGTCGCCGCTGGTCGTGACCACCTCCCCGGTGCACGAGGAGATGCGCGCCCTCGCGCGGGGCTGCCTGACCCGGCACCACGCCCACCACTACCTGGGTTTCGCACGCACCCAGCGGCGGCTGTTCGACCGTACAGGGGAGCTGAAGCCGCTGCTCTACGCGTTCCGGGTGCTGCTGACGGGCATCCACCTCATGCGTACGGGCGAGCTCGTCGCCGACCTCACCCTGCTCCTCGACGGCGGGCCGCCGTACCTGCCCGGTCTGGTGGAGGCCAAGCGGGCGGCCGAGCACGGCGGGCTGCCGGACGGCGCGCCCGGCGGGGAACGGCTCGCGGCCGACCTCGACGCGCTCACCGCCCGCCTTGAGGACGCCAGGGACGCCTCCGCACTGCCGGACGCCCCGTCGGCCCACGACGCCCTGCACGACCTCGTCGTACGGACCCGCCTCGCCGGCCGCTCATCGGGGGACCGAACGGTGAAACAGGACGGGGACACGCGAACAACGCGGGGTGGCGCACTGTACGCGGGGGCCATCGCGGATAATGGGCCAAGCCGCCATCATCCCAGGAGAACGCTTTGACCACTCAGTTCGGCAAAGACAACCTCGACCTGGCCGCGAGCGCGGAGGCACTGGCCGACAGCGCGCCCACCGGATCGCTGCGCCACGCGGCCGCCAAGTCGGTCGCGATCACCTTCGCCACGACCCGTGACGCCGATCAGGCACGCAGCACCCTGAACGGCATCTCGCCCGCAGACGTACGGCAGGCCGCGCTGGAGCTCTTCGACGAGCTCTCCGCCCGCGCCGACTGACCCGCGCGACGTGCGGGAACCGGCCGCCCGGCGTGCCCGGGCGGCCGTCCCGTCGCCGTGCCTTCCCGCGTCCCCCTGGCGCTCACCGGCGAGTCGCAGGGTCCATGGGGGGAGCGCGGAATGAGCGAGCCGGTGCCGGAGGGCGTCGCCGCGGGCGACACCGCCGATGCCCGCGTGACGCTGCTGACGTTCGGGCACGGCACCGCGCCGCGCGGACACCTGATCCCGCTGCTGCACGCGGCCGATGCGCGGGAGGTGGTCGACGTCCGGACCGCTCCCGGCAGCAGGCGCAACCCCGACGCCGGCCGCGCGGCGCTGGCGAGCTGGCTGCCCGAGGCGGGGATCGGCTATCGATGGGACAGGCGCCTGGGAGGGTTCCGCAGGGCGGCTCCCGACTCACCCGACGTCTTCTGGGAGAACACCTCGTTCCGGGGATACGCGGGCTACTCCCGGCATCCGGACTTCCTGGCGGCCATGGACGAGCTGCTCGCGCAGGCGTGCGCCGTCCGGACCGCCGTGATGTGCGCGGAGGCCGTGTGGTGGCGCTGTCATCGGCGGATCATCGCCGACTTCGCCGTCCTCGTGCGGGGCGCGCGCGTGCTGCACCTGGCGCACGACGGAAGGCTCACCGAACACACGCCGACCTCCGGCGCCCGTCTGCGCGACGACGGGCTCCTCGTCTACGACCGGGTGTGAAGCAGGACTGCGCCACCGGAGGCGGACGAGCGAAAGGCCGGATCCCTCTGGGATCCGGCCTCTGCCGTACTAGGTGGTGGGCGATACTGGGATTGAACCAGTGACCTCTTCCGTGTCAGGGAAGCGCTCTCCCGCTGAGCTAATCGCCCTTGGATGAACCAAGAGGTGGAGACGGGATTTGAACCCGTGTACGCGGCTTTGCAGGCCGCTGCCTCGCCTCTCGGCCACTCCACCGTGTCGAGCCGCACAGTGTGAAGCTCCACAGTGTCAAGCTCCGAGCGGAAGACGGGATTCGAACCCGCGACCCTCACCTTGGCAAGGTGATGCTCTACCACTGAGCCACTTCCGCGTCCCCGGCTCTGTCCGGCCGGGCTCACGGGAAGACTTTATCCAATGTCCCGCCGACTCCCCAAATCAACGGCGTTCTCCCTGCTCACACCGCGAGTTCCGGTCGATGCTTCCAGCTAGGTCGAACCGTCCCCGCGTTAGCGTCGAAGCATGTCCGCGATACATGACCGCACACACGCCGCGATCTCCGGGGCCGCCGGAGGCGTGCCGGAGCACGGGACGCCCGAGATCGTTGGAAATGCCGAGATCACAGGGAACGCCGAGATCGCGGGAGACGCCGACATCGCCCCCGTCGCGGCCCTGATCGCGGACGGCGCCCGCGCCGCCATGCTCACCGCGCTGCTCGACGGCAGGGCGCTGGCGGCGGGCGAGCTGGCCAGGATCGCGGGCGTGAGCGCCCCCACCGCGAGCTCCCATCTGGCCCGGCTCCTCGACGGAGGCCTGGTGACCGTGGTCAAACAGGGACGGCATCGCTACTACCGCCTCGCCGGCCCCGACGTCGCCCGCACTCTCGAGGTGCTGGCCCGGATCAGCGGGCGCGTCGCCGTACGGTCCCTGCGGCAGTCGCGGCAGGCCCGGCTGCTGCGGGAGGCGCGCAGCTGCTACGACCACCTGGCCGGCCGGGTGGGGGTCGAACTGTACGACGCGCTGGTGCGCGAGGGGTGTTTGATCGAGGCCGACGGCGGCTGCCTGCTGACCGCGAGCGGCGCGGACGCGCTGACGGAGCTGGGCGTGGACGTGGAGCGGGTGCGCCGCGCCCGCCGCAGGTTCGCCCCCGACTGCCTCGACTGGCTGGAGCGCCGCCCGCACCTCGGCGGAGCGCTCGGCGCCGCGGTCCTGGACCGGCTCCTGGCGCGGGAGTGGCTGGTGCGCGGCACGGTGCCGCGCGCCCTGCGGCTGACCGGCCCGGGGCGGGAGGGGTTGGAGAGGATCTTTGGATGTAAGGACCTAACCTGAGATACGCTGGTTACTCGCCACGCGCGCAGGGCGCGAGCGGCACGACGTGAAAGAGTGGGACGATGCACGACAACGAGGTCGTGGGCGTCGGCCCGGGACCGCTCGCCTTCGACGACGTGGTCCGGGTCGCGAGGTACGGCGCACAGGTCCGCCTGACGGACGACGCGATCGCCGAGATGGCCGCGTCGCGGGGGAGGGTCGAGGAGCTCGCGGAGGCCGACACTCCGGCCTACGGGGTCTCCACCGGTTTCGGCGCCCTCGCCACCCGGCACATCGACCCCACGCTCCGCGCCCAGCTCCAGCGCAGCCTCATCCGCTCCCACGCGGCCGGCTCCGGGCCCGAGGTGGAGACCGAGGTCGTGCGGGCCATGATGCTGCTGCGCCTGCGTACGCTCGCCACCGGGCACACCGGCGTGCGCCCGGCCACGGCCCGGGTGCTGGAGTCCCTGCTGAACGCCCGGCTCACCCCGGTCGTCCACGAGTACGGCAGCCTCGGCTGCTCGGGCGACCTCGCCCCGCTCTCCCACGTCGCCCTGACGATCATGGGCGAGGGCGTCGTGAGGGACGCCGAGGGCCGCCTGCGGCCCGCCGCGGAGGCGCTCAAGGAATACGGCATCGAGCCGGTCGAACTGGCCGCCAAGGAGGGGCTCGCGCTCGTCAACGGCACCGACGGCATGCTCGGCATGCTGGTGCTCGCGCTGCACGACCTGTCGCGGCTCCTCACCACCGCCGACATCAGCGCCGCGATGAGCGTGGAGGCGCTGCTCGGCACCGACTACGTGTTCGCGGCCGACCTGCAGGCGCTGCGGCCCCATCCCGGCCAGGCCCTGGCGGCGGCCAACATGCGGACGCTGCTCGCCGGCTCGGGCGTGATGGCCTCCCACCGCGACGGCTCCTGCACCCGCGTCCAGGACGCCTACTCCCTGCGCTGCGCCCCCCAGGTCGCCGGCGCCGCCAGGGACACCCTCGCCCACGCCTCAGCCGTCGCCGCCCGCGAGATCGCCAGCGCCATCGACAACCCCGTCGTGCTCGCCGACGGGCGGGTGGAGTCCAACGGCAACTTCCACGGCGCCCCGGTGGCGTACGTCCTGGACTTCCTGGCCATCGCGGTGGCCGACCTGGCCTCGATCGCCGAACGGCGCACCGACCGCATGCTGGACGTGGCGCGCAGCCACGGCCTCCCGGCGTTCCTCGCCGACGACCCGGGGGTGGACTCCGGGCACATGATCGCGCAGTACACCCAGGCGGCGATCGTGTCCGAGCTCAAGCGGCTGGCGGTGCCGGCGAGCGTGGACTCGATCCCGAGCTCCGCCATGCAGGAGGACCACGTCTCAATGGGCTGGTCGGCGGGCCGCAAGCTGCGCCGCGCCGTCGACGGGCTCACCCGCGTGCTCGCGATCGAGCTGCTGACCGCCGCCCGCGCGCTCGACCTGCGCGCGCCGTACACGCCGGCGCCGGGGACGGGCGCGGTCGTCGCGGCACTGCGCGAGCCGGTGGCCGGGCCGGGGCCGGACCGCTTCCTCGCACCGGAGATCGAGGCGGTCGTCCGGCTCGTCGAGAGCGGCGCCGTGGTCGCCGCCGCCGAGTCCGCGGCCGGCCCCCTGGCGTAGGACTTCAGAGGGCGGCGACCACCTCGACCTCGATCACCAGGCCGGGCCGGAACAGCCGCTCGACCTCCACGGTCGTACTGGCGGGCGGCTCGCCGGTGAGGAAACGGCTGCGGACGGCGGCGTACTCGTGCAGCCGGTCCATGTCGGTCAGGAACGTCCTGATGTGCAGGATCCGGTCGAAAGACGAGCCCTGGTCGGCCAGGATCCGGCCCAGGTTCTCCATCACGACCTCGGACTGCCGGGTCATGTCGCCCTCGCCGTCGACCTTTCCGTCCTCGTCCAGCGCCACCTGCCCGGACACGAACAGCAGGTCGCCGAAGCGTACGGCGTGGGAGTAGTACCCGTTGGTCGCCGGGACGGAGGGCGGGTTGACCGCGCGCACGTCCTTCGGCGTGGGGGTCTCCGCCGCCCGGGACGCCGCGAACGGGACGACGGCGGTGAGGTCGTGCTCCGCCAGCCCGGCCGCGACCGCCCCCGCGAGCAGGTCGCGGGCGGCGGCGGTCACCGTCTGGCGCCTCCCCGGCCCCTCCGTGGCGAGGCGCAGGTCCTTGGCGGCCAGGCCGAGGGCGTACCGCGTCTCGAACGGGCCCGACTCGACCACCGGCCGCAGCCGCTCCGCGAGACCGGCCAGGGGCGTCGCCCCGAGGACGTCCAGGAGGGCGGTACGGCCGACCCCGAGGTCGTCCGCGTAGGCCAGCGTCTCGGCCAGCCCCACCTGGGCGGTCACCAGCGCGCTCATCACGGCGAGCTTGGCCGCGGCGCCCGATCCCGGCCCGCCCGCCTCGTGGACCCTCCCGAAGACCCGCAGCACGTCCGACACCCGGTCGAGGTCCTCGCGACGGCCCCCGGCGAGCACGACAAGGGCGCCCTCGGCGGCCGGGCCCACGCTGCCGAGCACCGGCGCGTCGACCAGGCCCACGCTCTCGGGGAGCAGGCCGCGCAGCCGCCGCACCGCGTCGGGGCCGATCGTGGACATCTCCACCAGCACCGACCCCGGCCGCAGCCCCGGCAACGCCGTCCGCACCACCTCGGACACCGCATCCGGATCGCTCAGCATGGTGATGACAACGTCCGCTCCGGCGACGGCCGCGGCGGGGGAGGGGGCCGCCTCCGCGCCCGGCACGTCCCGTGGCGTACGGTTCCACACGGCCACCTTGTGACCGGCGGCGACGAGGCGGCCGGCCATCGGGACGCCCATGCGTCCCAAGCCAAGAAAAGCAATCATGTCCTGGACGCTATGGGAGGAACAAGTCATTCCACCAGCGACTAGATTGCATGGCGCCCATTCCCCTCGCTCATGGATCGGAGCATGTTCGACACCGACGCGCTTGTACTGCTCGACGTCGTGGCCCGTACGGGGTCGTTCACGGCCGCCGCGGTGCAGCTCAACTACACCCAGTCAGCCGTGTCCCGGCGCATCGCGTCCCTGGAGGCCCAGGCGGGCGGCCCGCTGTTCGCGCGGCTGCCCCGGGGAGTACGGCTGACGCCTGCGGGCCGGACGCTGCACCGCTACGCCCGGGAAGTGCTGGAGCGGCTCGGCCGGGCGGGGGAGGAGCTTTCCGCCATCCACCAGGGCACCGGCGGGCGGCTGCGGGTCGGCGCGTTCGCCACGGCCAACGCCGTGCTGGTCCCCGCCGCCCTGCGCGAGCTGCGGGCGTCCCGCCCCGAGGTGGCGGTCAGCATGATGGAGGGCCTGAGCACCGCGCTCATGGACGGGCTCGGCCGCGCGGAGATCGACATCGCGGTGGTGAGCGACTATCCCTCCGGCCTGGGGGCGGGTCCCGAGGTGGAGGTCACCCGCCTGATGGAGGACGAACTGCTCGTCGCCCTCCCCGCCGACCACCCGCTGGCCGGGTGCGAGAAGGTGGACCTGCGCGACCTGCGCGACGAGAGCTGGATCGAGGGCGCCCCACCCGGCACCGTGACCATGCTCGGCGCCGCCTGCGCCCGGGCCGGCTTCGCGCCCAGGGTCGACCTGCGGATCGGGGAGTGGACCGGCAAGCTCGGCTACGTGGCCGCGGGGCTCGGGGTGACGCTGGTGCCCGCCATGGCCGCGCCCGCCGTACGCGGGGACGTGGCGCTTCGGTCGCTCGGCCAGTTCGCGCCGCGCCGCACCGTGTACGCCGCCCTGCCCCGCACGGCCCCGCTCCCGGCCGCCCGCGCGCTGCTCGCCCTTCTGGCTCGCCAGGCCCTCTGATTCACGGCTTCGGCCCGGCAGCCACGGGGACGGCACGTGTTTCCGGCGCAGAGGCGGGAGAATGGACCCGTGTACGACGCCTTCGCCCACATCGGGGGGCACCTGGCCACCGGCCTGCGGGAGGTGACCACCGACCTGACCGCCCTCGACGGCTCCGGCTGGTGGGCGGTGGTCGTGTCGTACGAGGGGAAGGTCGTCTGCGCGCGCTTCGACCAGGTGCGGCCCGCTCCGCTGCCCCCGCCGCGCGGCCCGTGGCGGGGACCCGCCCGCGACGCCTGGGCCACGTCTCTCGACCGTGAGGGGTACGAGCGGGGCGTCCAGCGGATCAGGGACTACATCGAGCAGGGGGAGGTCTACCAGGCCAACCTCTGCCGCGTCCTGTCCGCGTCGCTGCCCTCTCCGGACGTGGACCCCCTCGCCCTCGCCGTACGGCTCGCCGAGGGCAACCCCGCGCCGTACGCGGCGGTGGTCGGCGTGCCGGGGCTGACGGTCGTGTCGGCCTCGCCGGAGCTGTACCTGTCCAGGAGCGGCGAGGTGGTCGAGTCCCGGCCCATCAAGGGCACCGGCGTGACGGCGGACGATCTCCTCGACAAGGACTACGCCGAAAACCTCATGATCGTCGACCTCGTTCGCAACGACCTCGGTCGTGTGGCGGAGGTAGGCTCTGTGACCGTGCCCTCGCTGTTCGCGGTCGAGGAGCACCCCGGGCTCGTGCACCTGGTGTCCACGGTGCGGGCGCGGCTCGCCGGCGGCGCCGGCTGGCCGGAGCTGTTCGCCGCCACCTTCCCTCCGGGTTCGGTGACCGGAGCGCCGAAGTCCTCGGCGCTGCGGATCATCAACGAGCTCGAACCGGAGCCCCGCGGGCCGTACTGTGGGGCCGTGGGCTGGGTCGACGCCGACCGGCGCGAGGGGGCGCTGGCGGTCGGCATCCGCACCTTCTGGATCGAGCACGACACGATCCGGTTCGGTACGGGAGCGGGCATCACCTGGGGGTCCGACCCCCGGAGGGAATGGCACGAGACCGAGCTCAAGGCCGCCCGGCTCATCGGCCTCGCGTCCGCGGGCGGGCCGCGACATCGGTAACGAACGGAGCAGGAGATGTCTGTACCCATCTGGGTGAACGGGGAGCTGTACGAGCCAGACAAGGCCGTGGTCTCGGTGTACGACCATGGGCTGATGGTCGGCGACGGCGTGTTCGAGACGGTCAAGGCGGTGAACGGGGAGTCCTTCGCGCTGACCCGCCACCTCGACCGGCTGGCGCTGTCGGCCAAGCGGATGGACCTGCCCGAGCCCGACCTCGCCGCCATCGCCGACGGTGTCCGCCGCTGCCTGGCGGCCGCGCCGAAGTGGCCGCTGGCGCGCATCAGGATCACCTACACCAGCGGCCCGGGCCCGCTCGGCTCCGACCGGGGGGCGGCCGGCACGAACGCGATCGTCATCGTGGGCGAGCAGGCGCCGTTCCCCGCCACGGCCGACGTCACCGTGGTGCCCTGGCCCCGCAACGAGCGCGGCGCGCTGGCCGGCGTCAAGAGCACCTCCTACGGCGACAACGCCAAGGCCCTGGCGTACGCCAAGGAGCGCGGCGGCGCCGAGGCGATCTTCGAGAACCTCGCCGGGAACCTGTGCGAGGGCACCGGGAGCAACATCTTCATCGTCACCGGCGGGCGCCTGGTCACCCCGACGCTCTCCTCCGGCTGCCTGGCCGGCGTCACCCGCGCGCTCACCCTCGAATGGTGCGGCGGCGAGGAGGCCGACGTGCCGATCTCGGCGCTCTACGAGGCCGAGGAGGCGTTCCTCACCTCCACGACCCGCGACATCCAGCCGATCAGGGCGGTGGACGGCACGGTGCTGCCGCAGGCGCCCGGGCCGGTCACGCTGGAGGCCATGAAGGTCTTCGCCGAGCGTTCGGCGGCCGACCTCGACCCGTGACCGCCCTGGTCTCGTGATGGTCAGTAGGAGCGCTGGCTCTGGGCGTTGAGCTCCTTCAGGCGTACGGCCTTGGCGGGATCGGTGCGGGGATCGTCCAGGCGCAGCACGTCGAGGCCCTTGGTGATGTCGCTGGAGTAGATGTAGCCGTTGTAGTAGTAGGCCGACCAGGAGCCGCCGAGATGGAGATCCGGCGGCAGCGGCCCGCGCTCGAAGTAGGCGATCTCCTGCGGGTGGGCGGAGTCGGTGAAGTCCCAGACCGAGACTCCGCCCATGTACCACCCCTGGACCATCACGTCGCGGCCGGGGACGGGCACCAGCGCGCCGTTGTGGGCCACGCAGTTCTCCTCGGCGCCCTGGGCCCGGGGGATCTTGAAGTAGCCCTGCCGTACGAGCCTGCGCTCCGGCGTCAGCGCGTAGATCGCGTCCGCGCCCTTGGTCGCGCTGACCGAGGGCAGGCAGGTGGCGGCCATCCCGCCGCCCATCTCGTCGCTGAAGACGACCTTGGTGCCCTCGTTGTCGAACGTGGCCGAGTGCCAGATGGAGAAGTTCTTCTCGTCGCGTACGGTCTGCAGCAGTTTGGGGCGCACCGGGTCGGAGATGTCCAGCAGGACGCCGTCGCCGAAGCACGCGCCCGCGGCCAGGTGCTTCTCGGGGTAGACGGTGATGTCGTGGCAGCCGCCCGTCTCCTCCTCGCCCGCCGGCCTGCCTGCGAACAGTTCGGGCTTGGCCACCACCCGCGCCTTGCCGGGGTCGCCGACGGGGACCTCCACGATCGAGATGTTCTGGTGGGGTGGCGCGCAGTTCGTCGTGTCCGGCTCAGGGCCGGGGGAGGAGACGTACAGGTAGACCGTGCCGGCGTCCCTGCCCGGCACGATCGCGTGCGTGTGGGAGCCGCACTCCGTGCGTACGGACTTCAGGTAACGCGGATGAGCCTTGTCGGAGATGTCGAAGACCCGGATGCCCTCCCACGCTCCCGCGGCCGCCGGGTCTCCGGCGTCGCTCGCGCAGGTGTCGTCCGTACGGGGCTCGTCCACCGACAGGAACAGCAGGTCGCCGGAGACCGAGATGTCGTTCTGGCCGCCGGGGCACTCCACCCGGGCGACGGCCTTGGGATGCTCCGGGTCGCCGATGTCGTGCACCGTGAAGCCCCGGTAGTTGCCCACGAACGCGTAGCGGCCCTGGAACGCCAGGTCGGTGCCCCAGTCGTCCGGGCCGTCGAACGGCGCCGCCAGGGGGACGTTGGCGACCAGCTTGATGTTGGGGCTGTGCCTGATCTCGTCCTGCCCCGGGATGCCCGTCGGGGCGGCCGCCGGGGCCGGCGCGGGCTCGTCGGAGGCGCAGGCCGGGGCCAGGAGGAGGACGGACGCCACCAGCGCGGCCTTCAGCCTCGGTCTGCTCACATCGCCCCCATGTCCGCGGATCATCGCCCACTATGGAAGTTATGTCGAGCCCGCGGCCGGTGCGGACCGGATTGGTAACGGTTGTGCTGGCAGTTGCGCCGGCGCTGGCCGCCTGCTCGTCCGGGGCCGCTCCACCGGCGCGCGCCGACGCCCCGGTGATCGTCCCCGGCGCTCCCGGGCAGTCCGGTTCGGCCTCTGCCTACCCGTCGGCGCAGGCGGGGCCGGTGGCGGCTGACGTGCGGTTCGCCGAGGCGATGATCCCGCATCACCGGCAGGCGCTGGAGATGGCGGGGCTGGCCGCGGCGCGTACCGGCGACCCGCTGGTGACGGCGGTCGCGGACCGTGTGGTGGACGGACAGCGCCCGGAGATCGCCGTGATGGAGTCGTGGCTGCGGGGGCTGGGCCGCACCCCTCCGCCCGCGCACGATCACGGGGCGGGCGGCTACGGCATGGCGAGCGAGGAGGAGCTCAGCCGGCTGCGTACGGCGCGGGGGCGCGCCTTCGACACGCTGTTCCTCAGGCTGATGATCCGGCACCACGAGGGCGCGGTGAGCATGGCGGCGCAGGAACTGCGCCGGGGACGGGACCGGGCCATGCGGACGATGGCCCAGGACGTCGTCTCCGGACAGCAGATCGAGATCGCGCGGATGCGGGACATCCAGCGCAGGCTGGGCTAGCCCTTAGGAACTCCAGAGCATGTTGGTGAGCTCCTCGTCCAGGTCCATGAAGTCGGTCTCACGGCCGGCGGGGACGAGCTCGTAGGTCCGATGCAGGAACTCGGTGAGGGGGGCCAGGGGCACCTCGAACAGGGCCTGGCCGAAGGGCGAGGTGAGACTGATGTTGAGCGTCCGTTCGCCGTCCGACCGGGCCGGCCAGACCTGGACGTCTCCGTCTCCCACGCGCCGCACGATGCCCACGGTCAGCAACTCGCGGGCGAAGATCCACTCGACCGGCTCGTCATTCCCCACGTGGAAGGCCATCCGAATGGCGTACGGATCCTCGGCCGTGTAGCTCAGGCCGGCGAGCAGGGGGACGGTCGTACGGTCGGGGACCACAAGCCGAAGGCCTAGCTCGGCAGAGACGGTGGTGCTGTTCATCGTCAGCCAAACCTTTTCGTCGTCGGGTCCCCTGTCAGGGGCTTTCACTGCGTCTTCACTGTGCGGTCGGGCCTCGCCGGGCGCTCGTGCTACGAGACGAACGAAGAGACCCGTAGGAAAGATTCCGCCTCCAGGCCCTTCTGTAACGCACATCACAGCTTGACATTCGGTCATCTACCAGCTCAAACATCACCAACAGGCTTGTCCTTACCTCTGCTTTGCGTGTCGGCGGGGCCGCGCCGGCGATGCCATTGCGGGCGAATGATCTCAGGTCGTGCGTATAGGTCGAGCATGGAGCATCACGATGCTATGACACCACACCCCCACGCCGGGGACGGTCTGGCGAACCTTTCGAAGGTGTTGACGAAGGCGGGACGATCGAGCCGACCGGGCCGTGCTTTCGCCATCACCCCCTCGAGTGCGGTATGGTTTTCCCCGTCGGCGTCGCAAGGCGCAGACGATCCCGGGCGATTAGCTCAGCGGGAGAGCGCTTCGTTCACACCGAAGAGGTCACTGGTTCGATCCCAGTATCGCCCACACGATCAAGGCCCGTCGGAGACCGCCTCTCCAACGGGCCTTCTCGCTGTTCAAAGCTTTGGCGGTAGCTCGGGTCCTCCCCTGGGCGAGATCGGCGGCGCTGACCGCGTCGGGCTCCTGGGGCCGATCGGGAGCGGGAGTCAGCGAAGACCGCCTGAGCCCTGCCGTAGTGGTCGCGCCAGGAGTGCGTGTAACGGTTGAGCGTCCTGAGCATCTGCTCGTGTCCGAGGAGGCGCGCCACGTCGTTCATGGGGAAGCCGTCGGAGATGAGCCATGTGGCGCAGCAGTGGCGCAGATCGTGGAACCGCAGCCCCTCGGCCGCGTGCTTGGCGACGTGCGCCACGGCCTCCCGGTGGGTCGGGAACTCCTGGCGGTGCTCCAGGCCCTCCCTGTCCTGCCAGACGTCGAGGAAGACATCAGGTTGACGTGCACGCGAGGCCGGCCTTGACCCTCCGTCCCCGGCCCGCTGCCGCTCCTGGTGGGTCGACGGCGAACGAGGTGATCAGGGGTGGAGAACAACGTGCGGGCCCGCACATACCTGCGCCAGGGAGCATAGGGACAGCAAGAACTCAGCCCTCACCGGTCCGGCGGTTGCCGATCGACTGCTGCATACGGCTACGCGTAAAGCGTGCCGTAGCTGGAATTGTGATGCCCTACGTCGGATGAAATGTCGGTCATGAGGGATATCTTCACTCGCTATGAGTGCCCAGTACGCATGGCCTGAACTCTTCCCTGCAAGGCATCCGGTGACCGAGGGTTCTGATCACCCGGCGGTCAGTCCACTCGGCGATCTGTATCCCCCGGCTACCGAAGCAGAGATTCGCGAGCTTGAAGAGCGGCTGGGTGTGGAGCTGCCGCCGAGTTACCGGCAGTTTCTCCTGTTCGCCAACGGGTGGGGCAGCGACGATGACTGCTGCCTGCTGCGTGTCGAAGAAGTCGGCTGGCTCCGTGATGTCGATCCCTCGATCGCCGGGAGCTGGTCAGCGCCCAAACCGGAGAACTCATGGAGCGTGCCCGACGAGCTCTACTTCGTCTACGGACCGGAGCAGGACTCCATCCATTACAGAGGGGAGTATGTGCCCGACGCCCTTCTGATCGGATACTGGGATGACGGAGTGGCTCTCCTCAATCCCCACGTCAGCACCGCTGAAGGTGAGTGGGAAGCCTGGTATCTAGCGCCGTGGCTGCCCGGTGCTAGGCGCTACAGGTCCTTCTGGGACCTAGCGATGGACGAACTGAGGATCGGCGTCTACCGGGTTCGCTAGTGCTGGACAGGGCGGCCTCGTCTACGACGTTGTTCATACGAGCAGTGCCGGGAACTTGGTGCGCGTCACAGTCCTCGAAGCTGACAGCTTGTATCGGACGTTGATTACCAGCGGGTGGCGGCGACCACCCGGGACCAGATTGGAGCAGGTTGCCCGCGCGTCCCAGAGTCAGCGAAAAGTCAGCAGACCCGCTGACATGGGAGCGCAGCCGAGACCAATGGACGTCACCATCGCGGCACCTGACAGCACCGGATGGCATCCGGCAATCAGGAGCGATGCCCTCACCGGGGTTCACATCGAAGCCATCCGCTACCACTCCGTACTGCTCTCACTCCAGTGCTGCCACGACCTCGGCGGTGGTGCTGACAGTGGCGATGCGCGGGAAGATGTAGTCGAAGGCGAACTCGTGGGCGTGTGCGTCGAGTGCGGTGACCGCGTCCTCGGGCAGAATCACCGTGAAGCCGAACTCGTCGGCGAAGCGCGCGGTCTGCTCGACGCCGAAGTTCGTGGCGATTCCGGTGATGATCAGGGTGTCGATGGCGCGCTTACGCAATGCCTCCTCCAGCCGGGTGTTGTGAAAGGCGCCCCAGGTGTGCTTCACGATCTCCAGGTCGCCGAGCACCCCTTCCGCCAGTTCGCTGCCCGGCGGCTGCTCTGCGACGCCCGGCCGCTCGACCCGTACGGCGACGACGAGCCCTCCCGCCTTTCGCACCGCCTCGGCCAGAGCGAGGGAGCGGGCGACCACGGCAGATCCGGCGTGTGGTGCCGTGGGCTGCTCGACGATGCGCGTCATCAGATCGATGAGGAGCAACGCGGTGCGGCGAGGATCCAGTGACTCCATGATCGGCATGGTAGCGATTCGTTCTCGGGCCGGTGGATCCGTACGGCGGCCGCCATCTCACCGGCTGCCGATCGTGGTGTCGCCCTCGCACGAGCACCGATGAGCCCCCCGGGACGGCGAGTACCGGGGGGCTCACGGTCGGTCAGTGGCGGTTGCCGGCTCCGTCTCTCAGGGCCTTCACCAGCACGTGTTTCCTGCCCGTGCCGTCACGCAGCAGGTCGCCCGGCTCTCCGGTGTCCTTGAAGCCGTGGCGTCCGTACAGGGCGATGGCCCGGCCGTTGTCCGGCATCACGGACAATCGCAACGTCCTCGCCGCCCGGTCCGTCACGGCCCACCGCTCGACCTCACTGATCAGCCGATCTGCCACCCCTTCGCCCCGAACCGAGGGACTCACTCAGAGGGAGATCAGCTCTGCTTCGCCGGTCGTCTCGGCGGGAATGCCGCTGACCATTCCGACCGGGCGGTCGTCGATCATCGCGATGACATTGTGGGAACCGGGAATCGCCAGGCGCGCCCGCCAGCGTTCCTCGCGGTCGCCTTCCCCCTGCCACTCCGACAACGTCGAACCGAACGCCTGCGGCGCCTCGGCAAGCGCGGCGAGCCGCAGCCCGCGCCAGATCGGCCAGTCGTCTTCGCTCAGGACACGTAATTCGATCACTGTCAGACAGTGCCCGACAGGCGGCCACGGCGCCAACCGGTGTCAGCCGGCGCGGTCGAGGCGGGCGGCGTCGTCGTACGCCTCGCGGGCGTCGAGCAGTTCGTCCCAGTGCTCCGCCACCCAGGCGTAGGCGACCGCCAGCGGTTCGAGCAGGCTGCGGCCGAGCGGGGTCAGTTCGTACTCGACATGCGGGGTGGCCTCGGCGTAGACGGTGCGCAGGACCAGACCGTCCCGTTCGAGGGACCGCAGCGACTGGGTGAGGACCTTGGGCGTGACGCGGTTCAGTGGCACGCGTAGCTCGGAGAACCGGCGCGGCCCGTGCTCCAGGCAGCGGATGATGAGCGGCGCCCACTTGTCACCGAATCGGATCGGATTGAGCGAGGACGGACACAGCTCGTCGAACATGTCGGCGGGCAGGGGTTCCCTCATGGCCTCACGATAGCCGGTATCCCGGCGGTAACCGCGGCTCCGGATAGCGTCCGGGCATCGGCCGGGCACACGGGCTCCGGCCCTGGTGAGAGGTGGTTCGTCATGAACATCGTGGTTTTCGGAGCGGGCGGCCGGGCCGGGCGGCAGGCGGTCGCGGAGGCGCGCCGGCGCGGCCACGAGGTCACCGCCGTGGTGCGCGACCCCGCAGGCCACGGCGACTTGGGCGACGTGCGGGTGGTGGCGGGCGACGTCACGGACCCGGTGAGCGTCGAGCGCGCGGCCGCCGGGCATGACGCCGCCATCAGTGCCGCCGCGGACCTGTCCGTGTCACCGCACGACTTCTTCACCACGTCGGCCCGCGCCCTGTCCACCGGCCTGGCGAAGGCGGGCGTACCCCGCCTGGTGGTGGTCGGTCTCGCATCGGTCATGCCCGGGGCGTCGGGTGCTCCCCTGATGGACGAGCCCGGCTACCCCAACGAGTACCGCGCCTTCTCCCTCGGCCACGCCGCAGGCCTCGAGGAGCTTCGGACCTGCGACCTGGACTGGCTGTACGTGGCGCCCGCAGGCGACTTCGACCATGGCGGCACGCGCGCCGGCCGGTATCTGCTCGCCGATCACGGCGACATGGCCAGCCGGATCACGTACGCGGACTTCGCGATCGCGCTGCTCGACGAGGTCGAGGCGCCCCGCCACCACCGCGCCGCCATCAGCATCCGGGAGGCGTGACGCCCGAGGTGCACGATCAGCCGAACCATGGGTCGCCGAGCACATCCGTCGTTCCGAGAAGACCGGCGGCCGGCCACGTCCGGGCGTGAACGACGTGCTGCCGGCGACCCGGGGCCGGAGAACCGGCGAGCCGCCCGGCCCGCGCGACCAGCTCGCCACCCGGTCACTACACAATTCGCCGAACTCCGGTTCACGTCTACCAGCTCGTCCGGCCAAGCGCGGCCACCGCCCGGGCTCCTGAAGCGGCGTCCGGCGGCGCGGGCGCATGTTTCGGCCTCCTACCTGCGGGTAATGCGGCGCGGACGTGCCCGTACCGCTCCGTGGAGGAACTCGCCGTATGGATGCCAGCAAGCCTGCCAAGGCCGTCAAGGACGTCGTGGAGAACGCCGCCGAGAAGGTGGCCGACTTCCTGACGCCGGACGTTCCCGGCTCGCCGGGCAGTGCCCCGGCGACCGTCGAGGAGCCGACGACGCCACGCGACCCGCTGCCGCCGAAGAAGGAACAGGGCGCTCCCGAGACCGTCACGCCGACCGGAGCGGAGACCGGCGCGCCCGCCACGTCCAAGGGTCAGCAGGGCGCCTACCTGACCACCGCGCAGGGGGCGCGGCTGCGCGACACCGACCGCTCGCTGAAGGCGGGTGAGCGCGGCCCGACCCTGCTGCAGGACCACCACCTGCGCGAGAAGATCACGCACTTCGACCACGAGCGCATTCCTGAGCGCGTCGTCCACGCCCGGGGCGCGGGTGCGCACGGCGTGTTCGAGGCGTACGGCACCGCCTCGGCGGTGACCAGGGCCGGCTTCCTCAAGAAGGGGAAGAAGACCGACGTCTTCGTGCGGTTCTCCACCGTCCTCGGCTCGCGCGGATCGGCCGACACGGTCCGCGACACCCGCGGCTTCGCGACGAAGTTCTACACCGACGAGGGCACCTTCGACCTCGTCGCCAACAACATCCCGGTGTTCTTCATCCAGGACGGCATCAAGTTTCCCGACGTCATCCACGCGGGCAAGCCACACCCGGACCGGGAGATCCCCCAGGCGCAGAGCGCGCACGACACGTTCTGGGACTTCGTCTCCCTGCATACCGAGGCGCAGCACCACACCATGTGGAACATGTCCGACCGTGGGATCCCGCGCTCCTTCCGGATGATGGAGGGCTTCGGCGTCCACACCTTCCGGCTGGTCAACGAGGCCGGGGAGACGGTGCTGGTCAAGTTCCACTGGAAGCCCAAGCTCGGGGTGCACTCCCTGACCTGGGAGGAGGCGCAGATGCTCGGCGGGATGGACCCGGACTTCCACCGCCGCGATCTGTACGACGCGATCGAGGCCGGCGCCTACCCCGAGTGGGAACTCGGCATCCAGGTGTTCCCGGACACCCCCGACCAGACCTTCGAGGGCATCGACCTGCTCGACCCGACCAAGATCGTGCCGGAGGAGCTCGCGCCGGTGCAGCCCATCGGGAGGATGACGCTCGACCGGACGCCCACGAACTTCTTCGCCGAGGTCGAGCAGGTCGCCTTCCACGTCGGCCACCTGCCGCCGGGCATCGACGTCACCAACGACCCGTTGCTGCAGACGCGGCTGTTCTCCTACCTCGACACGCAGATCACCCGGTTGGGCGGCCCGAACTTCGCGCAGATCCCGATCAACCGGCCGCACTGCCCGGTCAACGACATGTTGCGGGACGGCTTCCACCAGCACGCCGTGCACGCCGGGGTCGCGCCGTACCGGCCGAACTCCCTCGACGGCGGCAACCCGTTCGTCGCCGGTGACGCGGAGAACGCGTTCGTCGACACACCGGTCGAGGTCGCCCGGGCGAGGAAGGTCCGCGCGAACCCCGTGTCCTTCGACGACCACTTCAGCCAGGCCCGCCTGTTCTGGCTGAGCATGTCGCCCGTGGAGAAGGAGCACATCGTCCGCGCCTACACCTTCGAGCTGGGCAAGTGCTACGAGCAGGCGATCAAGGAGCGTCAGCTCCAGTGCCTGGCGAACATCGACCCGGTCCTCTGCCGGGAGGTCGCCACCGGGCTGGGCCTTCCCGCGCCGGAGCCGACCCTGCCGCTCGCCGACCCGGCGCCGAGCCCCGCGCTGTCGCAGGTGGGCAAGGAGTGGCCGGCCGACGGCCGCGTGGTCGGCATCGTCGTGGACGACGGCGCCGACCTCGACGGCGTACGCGACCTGCGCAGGGATGTGTTCGCCGCCGGCATGGTGCCGCTGCTGATCGCCCCGCACGGCGGCGTGCTGGGCGACATGCCCGTGCAGCGGACCTTCGCCACCGCCCGGTCGATCGAGTTCGACGCTCTGCTGGTGGCGGCCGCGCCGGCGCCGGCCCCCGACGCCCTGCCCGCGCGCGACGCCAAGGCGGGCGCCGGCGACACCGCCGCGGTCGACCCGCGGGTGACGCTCATGATCGAGGAGTGCTGGCGGCACGCCAAGGCGATCGGCGCCTGGGGCGCGGGCGCCAAGCTGCTCGCACAGGCCGGACTCTCCGGCACACCGGGCGTGGTCTCCGGTGACTCCGCCATGGAGGTCTTCACCGCCGTGCGGCGGCTGATGGCCGCCCACCGCGTCTGGGAACGGTTCCCCGCCTCGGTGGCCTGACGCTCCACATCGGGCGTCGGCAGGGTCTCCTCCCATGATGCAGGACCGGGGGAGGAGCCCGCCGGGCCGCTACCCGGAGGCGATCAGCTCCGCGATCCGCGCCTGGTCGGAATCCGCGGCGAGGAAGGCGACGAGCTTCTGCTCGACGTCGTCGGCGGTGAGGAGGACGACGTGCCGCAGTTCGAGCTCGCCGAGGAGCGGATGCCGCAGTCTCTTGGTGCCCGAACTCAGCGGCGCGATGTCGTGCCGCGGCCACCACGCGCGTACCTCAGGGCTGGCGGCCGTGAGCCGCGCGGTCAACTCCTCGAAGCCGTGGTCGCCGGGGTGGCGGGCGGCAGCGGAGCGGAAGCGCGCGAGCAGCGCGGAGGCCTCCTGTTCCCACTCGACGAAGACGGTTCGCGCGGCCGGGTCGGTGAACATCCACCAGAGCATGTTGCGGGCGTCGGGCGCCAGCAGGAGCCAGTCGGTCCACAGCGCCCGGGCGGCGCGGTTGGCCGCGAGCACGTCCCAGCGCCGTCCCGTGACGTAGGCGGGACACGGGTCGAGCCGGTCGACGAGCGCCGCGACGGCGGGTGGAAGGCTCTCCCCTCCGGGCGCGACGACCGGTGGCGCGGCAGGGTGGACGAGCTCGTACAGGTGCGCGCGCTCGGCGGCGCCGAGGCGCAGAGCGCCGGCCAGCGCGTCGAGGACCTGACGCGAGGGGCGCACGTCCCGGCCCTGCTCGAGGAACGCGAGGTAGGTCGGGGAGATCGCCGCCAGTGTGGCGACCTCCTCCCGCCGCAGGCCGGGTGTACGGCGCCGGGCGCCCGAGGGAAGCCCGACGTCGGCGGGGCGCAGGCGGTTTCTCCGGGAGCGCAGGAAATCGCCCAGTTCCCTCGGCCGTGCGGGATCGACGTCATCGGTCATGGTGATCCTGATACTGCCGTTACTAGCATGAACGTCCTGTGGTTACGACTATCGGGCGACGTTAGCGTCGTCTCGTGACTACACGATCTTCGCGTGCTCCGCACCGGATCCTCACCGAATCGGTTGAGACGACCGTCGCCGACGGGTCGCGGATGGGCGCCTTCCTCGCCCGCCCGGCCGGCCCCGGGCCCTTTCCCGGCGTCGTGGTGGCGATGGAGCTCTTCGGCGTCAGCGCCCACGTCCGCGACGTCTGCGAGCGGCTCGCCTTGGACGGTTACGTCGCGATGGCGCCGGACCTCTACCACCGCGTCGCCCCCGGGATCGAACTCCCGCACGACGCGGCGGGCCGCGAGCGCGGCTTCGATCTTCTGCACCGGCTGACGCGGGACCAGGTGGTGCACGACGTGCGCGCCGCCATGGATCACCTGCGGACGCGTGGCTGCGCGCGCGTCGGCATGGTCGGCCTGAGCCTCGGAGGCCACGTGGCCTACCTCGCGGCCACCCGCCTGGACCTCGCGGCGGTGGCCGTCGTCTACGGCGGCTGGATCCCGGCCGCCGACATCCCCCTCAGCCGTCCGGAACCGACGCTCGCGCTGACCCCCGGCATCACCGGGCGCGTGCTGCTCCTCGTGGGCACCGAGGACCACGTCGTTCCGCCGGACCACCGCCGGATGATCGCGGACGCGCTGCGGGCCGCCGCCGTACGCCATGAGATCGTCGAATATGCCGACGTCGGTCACGGGTTCCTCTGCGACCGCCGCGATACCTTCGACGCCGCGGCGGCCGATGACGCCTGGCGGCGCGTCCGGGAGCTCCTGGCCGAAGAACTCGTCGAGCATGGTTCGGTGAGAAGCCGGTAACGCGCTCGCAATAAGAAACATCGCAGTAACACTCCCGAATACGCCATGAAACGGCCAACGGTGAGTCTCATGGTGCGCCCGTGGCGGAACCTGCGGACGACCATCGTGAGGAGTGTGAGGCGATCATGCCGGTGAAGGTAGATGGCGGCGCCACCGCCTGGCTCCTGGCCTGTACCGCGCTCGTCCTGCTGATGACGCCGGGCCTGGCCTTCTTCTACGGCGGGATGGTCCGGGCCAAGAGCGTGCTCAACATGATCATGATGAGCTTCGTCTCGATCGCCCTGGTCACCCTCGTCTGGCTGGCCGCCGGATACAGCCTGGCGTTCGGCCCCGACATCGGGGGACTGATCGGCGGCCTGGCCCACGTGGGGCTGCACGACATCACCACAGGGTCGGTCACCGGGCAGGTGCCGACGCTGCTGTTCGCGACGTTTCAGCTCACGTTCGCCGTCATCACCGCGGCGCTGATCAGCGGCGCCATCGCGGACCGGGCCCGCTTCTCGGCCTGGATGGTCTTCGTCCCGGTGTGGGCGCTCGTGGTCTACGCGCCCATCGCCCACTGGGTGTGGGGCCCCGGCGGCTGGATCCACGCCATGGGCACTCTCGACTACGCGGGCGGCCTGGTCGTGGAGATCACCTCGGGGGCCTCCGGGCTCGCCCTGGCGCTGGTGCTCGGGCCGCGGATCGGGTTCAAGGCCGAGGCCATGCGACCGCACAACCTGCCCCTGGTGCTGCTCGGCGCCGGGCTGCTGTGGTTCGGCTGGTTCGGATTCAACGCCGGTTCCGCGCTGGCCGCGGACGGCACCGCCGCCGCCGTCTTCCTCAACACCCTGGCCGCGGGATGCACCGGCCTGCTGGGCTGGCTGCTGGTGGAGCAGCGCCGCGACGGCCACCCCACCACGTTCGGGGTCGCCTCGGGCGTCGTGGCCGGGCTGGTCGCGATCACACCGTCGTGCGGCTCGGTCGACGTGCTGGGCGCCCTGGCGATCGGCCTGGCCGCGGGCATGATCTGCTCGCAGGCGGTCGGCTGGAAGTTCCGGCACGGCTACGACGACTCCCTCGACGTGGTCGGCGTGCATCTGGTCGGGGGCATCGTCGGCACCCTGCTCATCGGGCTGCTGGCCACCCGCACGCTCACCGGCGCCGACGGCCCCCGGGGCCTGCTGTACGGCGGCGGCCTGGCCCAGCTCGGCAAGCAGGCGATCGCGGTCCCGGTGGTCGCGCTGTACGCCTTCGCGGTCACCTACGGGATCGGCAAGCTGATCCACCGGCTGATGGGTTTCCGCGTCAGCGAGGAGGACGAGGTGTCCGGCGTCGACCTGGCGCTGCACGCCGAGACCGCCTACGACCACGGCGTGCTCGACCACGCCGTCCGGCGGAGCGTGTCGGCCCCGGTCCGTGACCGCGCCCGTGAGCAGACCCGTGACCACACGCGTGACCACACCCGGGACCAGGGCCGATGACGTGCGGGGGATCGGCGCCCCGGCCATCGATGGTTGAGCCGGTCCCCGTGCCGGACCACGACACCCCAGGATGTCCGGCCGGGTGAGATTCGCCTTTTGCGCGAGGTCGCAAAGGTGACTCTTGCAGTCAAACGATTGATCGACAATCATGCTGCCCATGACGCTCATTAGTCAAACGTTTGACTGCAAGGGTGGTGCCCCATGGGCAAGGCGTTGACCACGATGGCGGTCGCGGTCGCGGTCACCGTGACGGCGGCCATCGCGGCCGGTCCTCCCGCCTGGGGCGCCGCGCCGGCGGCCTCGACCGCGGATCAGAAGGCCACCTCAGCGTGGCGGGACGGGGCGTTCCAGGTGGACAGCGCCGCCGTGGTGTCGCGCTCCGACCTGGTGCTCGAGGGCCCGGCCTGGCGCGACTACCAGAGCATGCCCCTGGGGAACGGCCGTCTCGGTGCGGCGGTGTGGTCGCAGGACGGCTTCACCGCCCAGCTCAACCGCAACGACACGTTCCCCGGCCTGAAGTCGGCCGGTCGGCTCGTCGTGCCCGGGCTCTTCGAACTCGCCGGCGCGCCCGACTATCGGGGGCGGCTGAACCTGGCCGACGCCGTGCTTGAGCAGAGCGGGAGGGGCATGACGGCGCGCACCTTCGTCCGCGCCGACCGCGACCAGCTCGTGCTGGAGGTCACCGGCGCCAAGCCCGGAAAGGAGCAGACCGCCGACCTCGACCTCTGGGACGGGCGCAACCCCACCACCTATGCCGAGGGCGGGATCGGCGCGCTCGCGGAGACCTTCACCGATTCCGCATCCGGGAGGACGACCGGAGCCGTGGCCGCCATCACCGCGGACGCGCGCGACGTGAGCGCGGCGGTGGTCGACGCGAACACGGTCCGGCTGACCTTCACGCCACGCGCCGACGGCAGTTATCGCATCGTCGTGGGGGTTCCTTCGTACACGGGCGGCGACGTCGGCAAGGCCGGCCGCCAGGCGGTGGAGGGTGCGACCCAGGACCGGGTCGACGCGGCACACCTGGACTGGTGGCACGGTTTCTGGAAGCAGGCCGCGCCGATGAAGATCACATCCCCGGACGGCACCGGCGAGTACTTCGAGGCTCTTCGCGCCCAGCAGCTCTACACGACGGCGGCCACCCAGCGAGGCGACCTGCCGACGGGCCAGGCGGGCGCCGCCAACATGCTCTACCCCTGGCAGGACACGCCGGTCTCGCCCTCGACCTGGTTCCATTTCAACCTGCGCCAGCAGGTCAACGCCAACTACGGAGCGGGGACCGCCGGCTTCAACGGGCCGTACCTCAACCTCTACACCTCGCACCTGGCGCAGATGAAGGCGTGGACCGAGAGCCACTGGCCGGGCGCCGAGGGCGTGTGCGTGCCCGAGCTGCTGCGCTTCGACGGCACACCGGACGGGTGCGTCGGCGGAGCCGCGCCCACGTGGACGAACCGGATCCTCACCGGTGGCCTCGAAGTGGCGCACGACCTGTGGCGCCAGTATCGGTTCACGGGCGACGCCTCCGTCCTGGACCGGGGCTATCCCCTGATGAGCGAGGTCGCGAAGTTCTCCCTCTCCCTGCTCGAGGAAGGTGACGACGGGCTCCTGCACCTCGCACACGCCAACTCGTTCGAGACCCAATGGGACGCCACGGACCCCATGCCCGACCTCGCGGGCATGAAGGTCATGTTCCCGGTCATCGCCGGCCTCGCCGACGCTCGCGGCGACGGTGACCTGGCAGGCCGGCTGCGCGCAGCGGTGCGGAAGCTGCCCGAGCCGCCCACCACCACACGCGACGGCAAGAAGGTGTACGCCTGGTCCGCCACGAACGAGCCGGCGAAGAACACCCAGAACACCGACATGGAGCCGCTCAGCCCCTGGGGGCTGGTCGGCCCCGACTCCACGGTCATGCAGGACACCTTCGCGGAACGCGTCTTCCCGCTCACCCGGGAGTGGGACGAGTCGCCGATCTGGGCCGCCGACCTCGGTCGCGCCGCCGACATGAAGCGACTGCTCGTCCAGGGCACCGCCGATCTGCAGAAGTTCCCGAACGGCTTCTCGGGGCACGGCCGCAACGACGACCCCGCGTCGATCCACAACATGTACAGCTCGTGGAACGCGGTGGTGGCCAACGCCCTGCAGGACGCCCTCGTCCAGGCCGGCGACGGGACGGTGCGGATCGCGACCGCGCTGCCGGACGACTGGACCGTCGACGGGACGGTCGTGATCGCCGGTGGCCACCGGGTCAGCACCCAGGTGAACCGGGGCACGCCGACTCTGGTCGGCATCCAGGCCGGATCGGCGGACACGCTGAAGATCAAGAACCCCTGGCCGGGGACGCCGGTGCGGTTGGTCGAGGACGGCAGGTCCGGAGGCGGGCCCGTGGTGACTCCCACCCGTGACGCCGTCATCTCGGCGCGCGTCGAGGCCGGGAAGTCGTACGTGCTGGAGCGGGCCGACCGGCCGCACGACTCCTTCCGGTTCCAACAGGTCCGGGGCCGGCGGGCGGGCGCGGTCAAGCGTCTGGGCACCCAGACGCTCGGTGTCCCGCGGACCACGCCGCAGATCCGCAGCGACGCCGTGTCCGTCATCGCGCCAGAGAAGCTCCACCCGCTCGTGACGGCGAAGGAGGGCGTCGCGGCGTACGTCGACCGCAGCGACCAGATCACGTCGCTTCCGTCCGCGCTCGCCGGATCGACCCTGGTCAGGGGAGCCAACGGCGACGCGTCCCGGAACGCCCCGGCCGACTACCTGACGCTCGACCTGGCCAGGCCCGCGCCGGTGTACGTCGCCTTCGACGGGCGGGGCGAGGGCACATGGTGGCCGTCCTGGCTGCGGGACCAGGGCTTCACGCGGACCGGCATGACCGTCGGCAAGCGCGAGTTCCTGCGCAGGGCCGAGATCGTCGACGGCGGCAGGCTGCGGGTCTCGGGCGGCGGAGCGACCCTCTCGCGTGCCGGGGCGGACTGGGGTGACCAGATCATCGAGGTGAAGGTCCGCCAGATCCAGGTGGGCGCGAGCGTGATGTTCAGGGCCCCGGACCGAAGCAACGGCTACGTGTGGAACATCGGGGGCCCGCTCGGAAGCCCGGGCGGCCTCGGACAGCTGCGCGTGAGCACGGTGGTCGGCGGCCGCTCCACGCTCATCGGCTCGGTCGTCCCGATCGAGCCCGCGGCCGGGAACGAGTACACGCTGCGGATCGAGGCGATCGGCGACCGCCTGCGCACCTTCGTCGACGGCAAGCTGGTCGACGACCGGACCGACGGCACCTTCGCGCGCGGACGGGTCGGTTTCAACCTCGGCGGCAGCGACATCGGCGAGTACGACAGCGTCAAGGTCAGCTCGCCCCAGGGCGCCGTGCTCTTCGACGACGACTTCTCGGGCGACCTGTCGAAGTGGGAGATCCCCGCCGACCGCCAGGACGTGCCGCTCGTCGTCTTCGAGAAGCGAATGCCGGCGGGTCCCGTGGTCCTGGGGCCCAATTCGGGCATCTCGGGCCGGGGCGACTCCAGTTACCTGACCTTCGTCGGCGAACCCGGCAAGTAGCCCGCCACTCGCGGCCGGCCGGTCTCCCGGCCGGCCGGCCGCACCTCACGCGTCCGAGCAGCCGCCGCGATGGCGGAGGCCCGGGCATGGGGCAGGAGGTCAGGCGTGGATCAGCCGGTGCAGGGCCTGCTCGCGGGCGAGCACCGCGGCGCCCTCGACGGTGGCCGTCGCCCCCAGGCCGCTCCGGCGGATCTCGACGGGGATGGACAGGGTGCTCAGGGTCTCCTGGACGCCCTGAACGAGGAGCGGGTTGGAGCCCACGCCGCCGCCGAGCACCACCAGGCCGGGATCGAGTAGCGCGACGACCGCGACGACCAGCCGCCCGACCTGCGTGGCGTGCTCGGTCACGGCGCGCTGCGCCGGCGGGCAGCCCTCGCCGGCGCGCCGGAACAGCTCCTCGGCGCTCGTGGGCGGCTCTCCCTCCGACGCCGGCCACGCGGCCGCCGCACGCAGCAGCAGATCCTCGGCGCCGAGGAAGCGTTCGAGGCCCTCGGGGACGGGCTCCTGGCCGGCGTCCCAGGGGAAGGGCAGGTGGGCGACCTCACCGGCCCAGCCGGACGCCCCGCGGAGTAGCCGCCCGCCGAGCACCAGCGCCGCTCCTATCCGGACACCCGCCTGCACGTACGCGAACTGCGCGGCGCCCTGCGCCACGCCGAGGTTCCCCTCGGCGACGGCCGCGCAGTTGACGTTGTTCTCCAGCAGCAGCGGGGCCTGGGGGAGGGCCAGCGCCTTGAGCATGTCGTGCACCTCGGGCGACTGCGAGGCGGCGGCGGGGTCCCTGTCGGTCACGACGGTCGGGAGCGCGATCACGATCTGCCGCAGCGGCCCGCTGTCGCCGAGCCGCGGCAGCGTCTCGCGCAGGAGCGCGCCCGCGGCGTCGGCGCTGGCCGTCAGGTCCGCCGTGCCGGACCGGGACGCCGGGGATGTGACGTCGCGGCTGACGCCCAGCAGCCGCTCGCCGCTGAGCGCGTGCGCGTGGATGCGTGTGCGGGTGACGCCGACGTCGACGCCCAGCACGTGACCGGCCCCCTCGCCGATGCGCCACAGCAGCGCCGACCGGCCGGTGTGGCCCTGGACGGAGCCGTCCTCCCGCACGAGTCCGAGCTCTTCGAGCTCCGACATCGCCGTGGAGACGGTGGGTTTGGACAGGCTCAACGCCTGGCTGATCTGGGGCCGGGTGGCCCGGCCGCGCCGGGTGAGCTCCGCCAGCACCGCCCGTGCACTCGTGCTCAGTGATGTCATCCGGTCCCCGCAGCTCCCGCTTCCGCTTCCGCTTGATCCTTTCGTACCTGCCCTTGACATATCCTAGCCCACTTCGTTAGGTAAATGACCTAACTAACTGGAGGCTGGTTATGCACTCGATCTCACGCCGGAGGCTCCTGAGCCTGCCGCTCGTCCTCGGCGCGGCCGCGGTCCTGCCCGGTTGCGCCGTGTCCGGACCTTCCCGCGGCAGCGGCGGCTCCTCGGGTCCCGTCACGCTGAACGCCCTGTTCATGAAGCAGGCCAGCTACAGCGAAGACGACATCCGCGGCATGCTCGCGGCGTTCCGGAAGGCCCACCCGGACATCACGGTCCAGCCGACCTTCGTCGCGTACGAGGCCCTGCACGACAAGATCGTCATCTCGGCGCCTGCCGGCACGTACGACGTCGTGCTGATCGACTGCATCTGGCCGGCGGAGCTGGCCAGCAAGAACATGCTGCTCGACGTCACCGACCGCTATCAGCAGGCCTGGCTGGACGACATCCTGCCCGGCACGCTCGGCTCCATCACGTACAAGGACCGCAAGTACGGGATGCCGTGGATACCCGGCGGGAAGCTCTTCTTCTACAACACCCGCATGCTGAAGGACGCCGGGGTCGACGAGACGGCCATGGCGACCTGGGACGGCGTGCTCGAGGCCGCCAGGACGCTGAAGGCCAAGAAGGTCGTCGAGCATCCGCTGGTCTGGAGCTGGGCGCACGCCGAGGCGATGATCTGCGACTACGCGCAGCTTCTCGGCGCGTTCGGCGGCCGTTTCCTCGACGACGCGGGCAAGGCCGCCTTCCATCAGGGGGGCGGGCTGCAGGCGCTGGAGTGGATGAAGCGCACGCTCGACGAAGGGCTCAGCGCGCCCTCCTCGACCAAGCTCCTGGAGGACGACGTCAAGAAGGTCGTCGTCCAGGGCGACGCGGCGATCGCGCTCAACTGGGACTACATGTACAGCGAGTCCAACGACCCGAAGCAGTCGAAGATCGTCGGAGAGCTGAAGCCCGCGGTCAGCCCCAAGGGGCCCGGCGGCCAGGGCCCGGCGGTCGACGGGTCGATGGGCCTGTCGGTCACCGCGACTTCCAAGCACCCCGACGCCGCGTGGCAGCTCGTCGCCTTCCTGTGCGGCAAGGAGAACCAGCTCCAGTACGTCGAGAGGTCGCTGCCGGTGTGGGACAGCGCCTACGAGGACCCGAAGCTCACGAGCGGGGCGCAGGCGCCGCTCGTGGCGGCCGACAAGGCCCAGTACGGCTCGCTGATCGAGCGCCCCCAGGTCGTGCAGTACAACGCGGTGAGCCAGGAGATCCAGGCCGGGCTGCAGTCCTGCCTGGTCGGCGGCACACCCGCGGCCCAGGCGCTCTCCGACGCCGCGGCCAAGGTCAACCACATCATCGGGGGCTGACCGTGTCCCTGACAGCGCGACGCCCCACAGCCACGGCGCCGCCGGTGGCCGGGCCGAGACGGGGGAAGGTCGAACGCCAGTGGCCGCTCGCCCTGGCGCTGCTGGCCCCGGCGATGATCGTCGTGTTCGGCGTCGTCCTGTATCCCATGGGCCGCACGCTGGTGCTCAGCCTCGTCGACGCCACCTCGGCACTGCAGACGGAGTTCACGTTCTCCGGGCTGTCGAACTACACGGCGCTGCTGTCGAACTCCGAGTTCTGGGCCACGGTGTGGCGCACCGCGGTGTTCACCGTCTTCTCCACGGCGGTGGAACTCGTGGTCGGCCTGCTGCTCGCGCAGTTCCTCAACCAGCGCATCCGCGGTCAGTGGTTCTTCCGCAGCCTCGTGGTCCTGGCCTGGGCGCTGCCCACCATCGTCAGCGCCAACATGTGGCGGTGGATCCTCCACCCCGAGTACGGCGCGCTCAACGGCCTCCTCATGCACCTCGGCCTGCTCGACTCCTACAAGGACTGGATCGGCGGCCCGACGCAGGCGCTGTTCGTGGTCGCGCTGGTCGACGCCTGGAAGACCACGCCCCTGGTGGCGATCCTGTTGCTCGCCTCGATGCAGACCATCGGCGACGACGTCTACGAGGCGGCGGCCATGGACGGCGCCGGGG
This sequence comes from Microbispora sitophila, assembly GCF_014892245.1. Lineage (NCBI taxonomy): Bacteria > Bacillati > Actinomycetota > Actinomycetes > Streptosporangiales > Streptosporangiaceae > Microbispora > Microbispora sitophila. Next base: position 55,733 of record NZ_JADBGC010000025.1, read on the forward strand.
CGGTGCGCCGGTTCCTGTCCATCACGATCCCGATGCTCAAACCGGCGATCGCGGTGGTCCTGGTGCTGCGCACCATCGAGGCGTTCAAGGTCTTCGACATCATCTACATCATGACCAGGGGCGGCCCCGACTCCGGGACCACCACGATCGCCTTCTACACCTACCTGCAGGCGTTCTCCAACCAGGAGTTCAGCCTCGGCTCCGCGGCCGCCTACCTCACCGTGCTGTTCATCTTCGTGCTGTCGCTGGTGTATCTGCGCATGCTCCGTACCGACTCGGGGGGAACGGCGTGAGACCCTCTCGCTTCTACCGCCCCGCGATGTACCTGTGCGGCGCGCTGCTGGCCGTCGTCGTCCTCGGGCCGTTCGCCCTGCTGCTGCTCGCCAGCGTGTCCCCGCAGGCCGGCCTGCTCGGCAAGCCGCCCGACCTGTGGCCGGACTCGCCAACGCTGGACCGCTACGCGGCGATCTTCACGCAGGCGGCCGGCGGGGTCGCCGGCGACTTCCGGGTGGCCCTGGTCAACTCGCTGGTCGTCGCCGGGTGCAGCGTCGCGGTGAGCCTGGTGACCGGCGTGCTCGGCGCCTACGCGTTCGCGCGGCTGCGGTTCCCCGGGCGCAGGCTGGTGCTGTTCGTCTTCATGTTGACGTACATGATGCCGCCGCTGGCCCTCGTGGTGCCCATGTACATGACCGGCGCCGCGCTCGGCCTGCTCGACACGCGGACCTCGCTCGTCGTGGTCTACTGCTCCTTCACCACGCCCTTCGTCCTGTGGCTGCTGTCCGGCTACTTCCGCGCCCTGCCGGCCGAACTCGAGGAGGCCGCCCGCATCGACGGGTGCGGCCGGGTCGGCGCGCTGATCCGGGTGGTGCTGCCGGTGGCGCGTCCGGGCCTCATCTCCGCCGGACTCCTGGCGTTCCTCATGGCGTGGGACGAGTTCTTCTACGCGCTCATCTTCACCTCGTCCCCGGCGTCGAAGACGGTTCCCGTGGCGCTGGCCGAGTTCACCGGCCGCTACAGCCTCGACTTCGGCCTGATGGCCGCGGGCGGCCTGCTCGCCGCCGTGCCGCCGGTGCTCATCGCGCTGATCTTCCAGAAGCACATCACCCGCGGGCTGGCCGCGGGTGCCGTCAAGTAACCCTCGGTTTTGAGAGAAGGTTCGATGTCCCACGACATCTCCATGTCCGACGCGCTCGACCGGCAGCCCGAGGCGCTGGCCTCCGCGGTGCGCACCCTGCGCGAGCAGCTCACGGGTTCCTGGCCCGCGCCGCGCCGCCCGCTGTTCGTGGCCATGGGCGCCAGCCACGCCGCGCTCGCGGCCTGCGTGCACCAACTGCGCGCGTACGGCATCTGGGCGAGCAGGGCCGGATACGGGGAGATCCCGGCGTCCATCCCGGCCGCCGACGTCGACCTGGTGGCGGGGGTGTCCCAGTCGGGACGCAGCGCGGAGACGATCGACGCCCTGCGGGAGGTGGAGGCGGCGCGGCGGCTGGCCGTGGTCAACATCGCCGCGTCCCCGCTGGCCGAACTGGCGGGCACCGTGCTGAGCTGCGGGACGGTCCCCGATTCCAAGGTGTCCACCTCCGGCTTCACCGTCACGCTCGCCGCCCTCGGGATGCTGGCCGACACGTGGGCGCTCGGCGGGCCGGCCGACGTGTGGCAGTCGCTGTCGGACCACCTGGACGAGACCGCCGGGCGGGCCGATGACACCGTGGACGCCCTCGTCGAGGGCGTCGCGGAGAGCGTCGCCGCCGACGTCGTCGGAGCGGGGGCGTCGCTGACCGCCGCCGAGGAGGGCGCCCTGATGCTGCGCGAGGCCTGCCGGCTTCCCGCCACGGCGTACGAGACCCGGCAGTATCTCCACGGGCCGATGGAGTCGGCCGGCCGCACCGCGCACATCGTCGTCGGGGACGAGCGCGAGGCGGCGCTGGCCCTGCAACTGGCCGAGGCCGGCCACCGGGTTCTCTACGTGGGCCCCTGCGCGGCGCCGGTCCCGCACGTGGAGATCCCGCGGCTCGCCCCGGTGGCTCGCGCGATCGTCGAGAACGCCGTGCTCCAGCGGCTCGTCGTCAAGGTGGCCGCCGCGCGGAACGTTCCGGTGGGTGAGTTCCTGTTCTCGATGGACGACACGAAGGTGGACACCCTCGCCGCGGAGACCGCATGAGCCGCATCGCCGTCGGTGTCGACGTGGGCGGGACGAAGACCCACTGGCGTGCGGCCGGGGAGGAGGGCCTCGTCGCGGACCGCGTCGTGGCCAGCGAGCTGGGCTCGGACATGGACGACCTGGCTGAATGGCTGGTGTCGGACCTGCGCGCGTGGGGGGTGCCGTTCGACGCCCTGGGCGTGGGCGCGCACGGGTGTGACAGCGCGTCCCTGTGCCGGAGGTTGCGCGGCCTGCTGAGCGCGAGGCTCACGGTCCCGGTGCGGGTGGTCAACGACGCCCACCTCCTGCCGTACGCGGCCGGCGTCCCGGGGGCGATCGGCGTGATCGCCGGAACGGGGTCGGTCGCCGCGGGCACGGGTCCCGACGGCGAGCCCCTCCTCGCCGGGGGCTGGGGATGGGCGCTCGGCGACGAGGGATCGGCCGCCGGGCTCGTACGCGAGGCGGTGCGGGCCACCTGCCTGCGGCACGACGCGGGCCTCCCACCGGACGAGCTGGCGGGGGGCCTGCTCGCGGCCTTCCAGACCGACGAGGTGCCGGGGCTGTCGCACGCGCTGACCCGCTCGCCCAGCGCGGAGGAGTGGGGCCGTCACGCTCCCGTCGTCTTCCGTGCGGCGCAGGAGGGGTCGGGCGTCGCGCTGCAGGTCATCGAGGAGGGGGGACGGGCGCTGGCGAAGCTGGTCGAGACGCTGATCGCCCGTGGGGCGTCGGCCACGGCGGTGGTCGCGGCGGGTGGGGTGCTCACCACGCAACCCCGACTGTTCACCGCCCTGGCCGACGCGCTGGGCAAGAGCCACCCGGATCTCCCCCTCATGCTGCTCGACGCAGACCCGGTCGACGGCGCGGTGCGGCTGGCCCGGGAGCTCCTCGCCACTCCGCAGGCCTGACCGGGCCTTGCCCTGACCCCGGCGGCGGTGACGCGTTCGGGGCGATGCCTGTTCTGGTTACAGCAAGCGGCCCCGGTCCGGATACCTCGGACCGGGGCCACCAGGGCAGAAGCACGGATCATCCACGAGGTGATGCAAGGTGAGGGCATCTTCGACGAGTTGCGTGAGCAGTGCGGGAAGCAGATCGGTGCCGCCGAGCCCGAAAGCTTGGGAGGCCCATCTGTCGGCGCTGGTGGTGCCGCTCCCGTACGCTTCGACACCCCGGCTGGATCGCCCGCGACGTCGGCGGGCCGGCGTGACGCTTTACCGGTTACCGGCGTTCGTCTTCGCGCGGCTGGACAGCGACCAGCACAAGATCTTCAGGGCCTTCTAGTAGCCGTAGCGGCTCTTGAGGTGGCGCCACCAGTCGCGCAGCATCCACTTGTCGAACTCCGTGATCTGCGTCGCGGAGCCGGCGTTCATGATGAAGCAGCACACGCCGGTCGGCGTCCAGTCGTAGAAGTCGTCGAGCCCGAATCCGTGGCCTATCTCGTGCAGGAGGATGTGGATGTTCTCGCTGTCGAGCGCGCCCACGTAATACTCGCTGCCGATCCGCTGGCCCCAGTCGCCGCCCGCGCCGCCGGTCATGCCCGCGGTGAGCCACAGGGACATGTCGTAGTGGTGCGCCGCGCCGCCCGGGCAGCCGGAGTAGTCGCCGTTCTGGTGGAAGAACCGGCCGCAGGGCGGGCTGCACTGCGGCGCGCCCTCGTTGATGTCACCCACGTAGACGTCGACCGAGTTGTCGATCCACTGCAGCTGGTTCCGGTCCCGTACGGCCCAGCCGACGACCTTCACGTTCACGTCCGGGTACGGCCAGCCGTTCCAGCCTTCGAGCTGGTCGATCCACTTGTTGAACGAGCGGGCGAGGCTGGCCTGGATGCGGTCGCGCAGGGAGGCCGACACGGTCGCGGAGGAGTCCCACCGGACGCAGTAGTTGATGCTCCCGCGGCCCGCCATGATCTGGTCCCAGATGTAGTTCTTGAACCCGTACAGGTCGGTGTACGTCGTCTCCTCGTGCCGCCACACCTCGTTGAGCGGGGTGACGAGGTTGGCCGGAGGGTTCCAGGCGTTCCCGCCCGGACTCGGCGTGGGCGACGGGCTGGGCGACCGGGTCGGCGTGGGGGACGGGGACGGCGAGGGGGTGCGGCTCGGCGTGACGGACGGGCTGGGCGTGCCGCTGGGGGTGGGGGACTGCGCGACGCCGGTGCAGGCCGCGCCGTTGAGGGTGAACGCCGACGGCTTCGGGTTCGTCCCCGACCACGTGCCGTTGAAGCCGAGGCTCACCGACGAGCCCTTGGCCAGAGCGGCGTTCCAGTCCAAGCTCTTGGCCGTGACGTTCTGCCCGGTCTGCGACCAGGTCGCCGACCAGCCCTCGGTCACCTTCTGCCCGCCGCTCGGGAAGGTGAAGCCGAGCGTCCAGCCGTTCACCGGGTCGCCCAGGTTCTGGATGGTGACGGAGGCGGTGAATCCGCCCCCGCCGGAGCCGGCCGCCCAGTCGTTGGTGCTGTACGTCACCGTGCAGGCGACGGCGGCCCCGGCGGGGGTCGCCGTTCCCAACGCCAGCGTGGTGCCCAGGACGAGGACGGACACCATCCCCAGGAAGAGCCGAGTCGGTCGCATCACCATGTCCTTTTTGGTCGAGGGGAAAGGGGCACGCAACAATAGGCATCGCACGGGATTTATGGAAAGGAAGCGACCATAGCAGTCGGGCGAAACACGGAACCCGTGCTGTAAATTTCATTTTCCACAGGGGCCGGATTTTGTTTCGGCCTCCCGAAAGGAAACGCGGCGGGTGCCGCTAATCGAACGGCGTCGCGGGCGGCGCGACCGCCGGATCGCGCCGCCCGCGACGGTCCTCGGGAGCCTAAGGAGCCTCAGGAGAGGAAGCTTCCGTACGGGCCGTTGAGGATGGCGTTCTTCTGCGCCTGACTGAAGTGACAGTTCGGGTAGTCGTAGAGGGACGCCGACATGCACGTTCCGTCGGTGGACGTGGCGTCGGGGAGGCCGAACGCGTGGCCCAGTTCGTGCACCATGCCGCCGTACCACCGGTTCATCGGGCCGTTGAGGCCGGCCGCGCCGTCGGCGTCGTGGCCGCTGAGGATCACCCAGCCGTTGCCGCCGCCGCCACCCGCGCCGTCGCCCTCGGCGCTGACCTCGCCGACGTTGATCCACCGGCTGTCGGGCGCGCCGAGGCCGAACTTGCGGCGTAGTTCCTCCTGCATGTTGCACACCGCCCACCAGTACTTGTCACCGCACTTGGGGGTGTTCTCGTACCAGCTGCGCGGCTGGTCGCCGTTGACGACCTCGGCGACCGGGCTGTTCAGCGTGAACGTCTTGCCCAGCTCCTGCTTGAAGAAGCGCTGCGCCTCCTGGAGGACCTTGGCCATGCCGTCCGGGTATCGCTGGTCGTACGCCACGTCGGAGGGCTCGAGCCAGAAGACCCGCACCGTCCGCGCCGGGGGAGTGGTCGCCGAGGGCGACGCGGACGGCGACGGCGACGGTGACCTGGACGGTGACGCCGATGGCGAGGGCGACGTGGACGGCGACGCGGACGGGCTCACGCTGGGGGAGGCGGTCGTCCCGCCCGTGCAGGCGACGCCGTTGAGCGTGAACCCGGCCGGCACCGGGTTGCTGGTGTTGTTCCAGCTGCCGTTGAATCCGAAGGAGGTGCTCGCGCCCGTCGCCAGGGAGCCGTTCCAGCTCACGTTGGCGGCGGTCACGGCACTGCCGCTCTGTGTCACGTTCGCGTTCCACGCCTGCCCGACGGTCTGCCCCGCGCCGAAGGTCCAGCGCAGGGTCCAGCCCGAGACCGGATCACCGAGGTTCGTGATCGCGACGTTGGCGCTGAAGCCGCCGTTCCACTGCGAAGCGACGGTGTAGGTGACCTGGCATGCGGCCGAGGCGGCGTGTGCCGCGACCGTGGTCCCCGCGGCGGCGCCGGCCAGGCAGGCGGCCAGGGCCAGGGGAGTCAGGACTGCGCGTAATCGCCGTTGATGCATCCGATGCCTCCATTGCGGACGCCGTTGTTCACGACTTCGCGGTTGACCGCGACCGCCCGGAAACAACCATGAATGCGCTCCCGGGGGCGCGAGCCACGAACTTGTGAACGCTAACAACCGCGTACGGTGATGAATGCGATCGGCTCTGTCAATGAGTCGCACCGAAATCCGCGGGGAACGTGGAAGAACGCGGCCCGCGCCTGGAAAGTTTCAGACAAGGGTGCCCGACATTTCCACAGGCCCGAAAAGTTTTCGGTGCTGTAAATATCTAATACAAGCGACCGCGTGTCAGGGGACGAGCCCGGCCGGGGCGGCGGTGTAGATCTACAGGCGGCGGCGAGGACCGAGGCGTCGGTGAAGTGATCGGCCGCCGGCCGGATCCGGCGGCGAGGTCTCGAATCCGGACGGCGGACGAGTTCGTTGTTCGCGGTCGCGACCGTTACGAGCGAGAGCCGGCCCTCGGCGTCGAACGCGGGAGGGCCGGGTGCTCGGCGGTGAGCGGGACGCCTACCAGGCGACCGGCATCGTGGTCAGGCCGTGTACGACGGTGGAGGAGCGGAACAGGGGCTCGCCCGCCGGTCGCAGACCGGGGAACCGGCGCAGCAGGGCGGGGAACGCGATCCGCATCTCCATGCGGGCCAGGGGAGCGCCGAGACAGTGATGGATGCCGTGTCCGAATGCGACGTGGCCGATGACATCCCGGCGGATGTCCAGGTCGTCCGGGTTCGGGGCGAGCCCCGGGTCGCGGTTGGCGGCGGGCAGGGAGCAGATGACGGTCTCGCCGGGGCCGATGGTCCGATCGCCCAGCCGGACCTCGGTCGTCGTCATCTTGACTGTTCCGGAATGCACGATGCTCAGCCACCGCAGCAGTTCCTCGACGGCGGCGTCCACGCGGTCCGGCTCGTCACGCAGCAGCGTGAGCTGGCCGGGGTGCCGCAGCAGGGCGAGCGTGCCCAAAGACAGCATGTTGGCCGTGGTCTCGTGTCCGGCGAGCAGCAGCAGGCTGCCGATGCCGGCGAGTTCGGCGTCGCTCAACTCGTCGCCGTGCTCGCGTACGAGCATCCCGAGCAGATCCTCACCGGGATCGTTCCGGATCGTCTTGATCAGGCCTGCGATGTACGCCCGGGCCTCCGACGCAGCGGCCGCGCGTTCGTCCGGAGACAGGGACACGTCCAGGATCCGCTTGGACGTGTCGTGGAAGCCGGCCCGGTCGGCGTACGGCACGCCCAGCAGTTCGCAGATCACCAGGGAGGGAACCGGGAGGGCGAAGTCCGTCACCAGGTCGGCGGGCGGCCCGCCGCGCTCCATGGCGTCCAGATGGTCGTCGACGATCTGCTGGACTCTGGGCTCCAGCCTGCGCATCCGGCGGACGGTGAACTGCGGCGTGAGCATCCGGCGCAGCCGGGTGTGCTCGGGCGGGTCGGAGCCGAGCAGGTTGCCGGCGCGCATCTCGGCGACCTCCTCCGCACTGGGCGGCGGTGCGCCGGGCGGCCGGAGCGGAGGCACGAGGGCGTTGCTGTACAGCTCGGGATGGCTCAGCACCGTACGGACGTCCTCGAACCTGGTGACCAGCCAGGCGTCGGTGCCGAACACGGTGCGGATCCGGGCGACCCCCTCGTCGTTCCGCAGCGCGGAGAGCTCCGGGACGGGATGGAATCCGTCCCGTCGCATGTGCAGGGGCGGGGACATGTCGCGCACGCGACCTCCTCGGGTCACCGGCGGTCTGATGATCGCCTTGCCACAATCCGACGATAACCGTCCGGTGCCCGCCGTGCGGCCGTTACGTGATCAAGCGAAGCGCCCGAGGGCGGCGGCGTAGATCTCGACGGCCTCCTCGATCCGGTGGACCAGGCAGTACTCGTCGGTGACGTGCGCCTGCTCGGGCTCGCCCGGGCCGCAGATGACCGTGGGCGCCCCGCCACAGGCGGCGGCGAGGATCGAGGCGTCGGTGAAGTAGCTGGCCGCCGGGCGATCGCCGGGCGCACCCGCCCCCGCCTCGACCAGGGCCCGTACGAAGGGGTCGTCCGGGTCCGTCCAGATCGCGGGCAGGTCCACGAGCACGTCGAGGGCCGCCTCGTCACCGAGCGCGGCCTGCAACCGCTCGCGGAGTCGTCCGTGGTCCTGGCCGGCGACGGTGCGCAGGTCGATGGTCGCGGCGGCCAGATCGGGCACGGAGTTCACGTTGATCCCGCCGTGCACGGTTCCCACGTTCACCGTGGAGGGGCCGAGCCAGGGGTGGTCCGGCACCCCGGTGTCGAACGTCTCGACGGCGCCGATCACGCGGGCGAGCTTGTAGATCGCGTTGTCGCCCAGATGGGGCATCGAGCCGTGCGCCGTCGTGCCTCGCGTCGTCGCCTCCAGCCAGAGCGCGCCCTTGTGCCCGAGCAGCACCCGGTTGGCGGTCGGCTCGGCCACGAGCAGGGCGCGCGACCTGCCCACCAGACCCTCGGCCACCATGCCGGCCGCGCCCTCGCAGCCGGTCTCCTCGCCCACGGTGAAGACCATCTCCAGGGCGGCCTTCGGCCCGGTGCGGCGCACGTGCCGCTCAGCGGCGATCACCAGCGCGGCGACGCCGGCCTTCATGTCGCTCGAACCACGCCCGTACAGGCGGTCGCCGTCGATCTCCGCGCCGTGCGGCGCGTGCCGCCACGCCTGCGTGCCCAGCGGCACCGTGTCGAGGTGCCCGGTCAGCGTCACCGGCTCGCCCGTCCCCCAGCGGGCGACCAGCCCGGTACGGCCGGGCGCGTGCTCGTGCGCGCGCACCGCGAAACCGGCGTCCGACAGCCGTCTCGCGAGCGGGCCGGCCACCGCCGCCTCGCCCCCGCCCACCGAGTCGATCCTGATCAGCTCGCGTGCCAGCTCGACCGCCTCGTTCACGCGGCCTCCTTCCGTCACTTACTCTGCGATGCCGGCCGCCACCGGCCGGCTGGTCTGCCGTACGACGAGCCGGGGCGCGATGGCGATGCGCTGCGCGGGCCGGGGGTCGCCGGCCTTGACCTGGCCGAGCAGGCGTACGGCCTCCGCCGCCATCTCCTCCACCGGCTGACGAACCGTGCTGAGCGGCGGGTCGCACATCGTCGCGTGTCCCACGTCGTCGAACCCCACCACGGCCACGTCCTCGGGGACGCGCGCTCCGCCGAACCGCAGCGACCGCACCAGGCCCACCGCGATCTCGTCGTTCGCGCAGACGACCGCGTCCGGCAGCCGGCCGGCGTCGAGCAGCCTGCGCCCGGCCTCGACGCCCCATTCGAGGGTGAACTCGCCCAGCAGCGGCGGCAGGACCTCCACGCCGGCCCGCGCGGCGGTGCGTTCGAACCCGCTGAGCCGCAACCGGGCGGAGGAACTCTCCAGGCGGCTCCCCGCGAAGACCACCGAGCGGGCCCCGCCCGCGATCACGTGCTCGACCGCGAGGGCCAGCCCGGCCTCGTCGTCCACGCCCACCCAGTCGGCCCCGCCGCCCTCGATGTAGCGGTCGACCTGCACCAGCGGCACCCGGCGGGCCGCGTCCAGCACCGCGGGGACGCTGGCCTCGATGTCGCACGGGCTGATGATCAGGCCGTCCACGCGCCGGGCCAGCAGGGTCTCCAGCCTCCGGGCCTCGACCTGCGGACTGTACTGGGACGCGCACAGCAGCAGGTCGGTGCCGGAGTTCTGCAGCTCGCGCTCCACGGCCTCGACGATCGTGGTGAAGAACGGGTTGCCGATGCCCGGGACGACCATGCCGATGGTGCCGGTGGTCTGGTCGCGCAGCGCCTTGGCGACCGCGTTCGGCTGGTAACCGAGTTCGGCCGCGGCGCGCGCCACCCGCTCGGCGATCTCGGGCGTGACCTTGCGCCGCCCCGAGAGGGCACGGGAGGCCGAGGCCACGGAGACGCCGGCCGCTCGTGCCACGTCGTGAATCGTCACGCCCATCGTGTAATCGATTTCCCTTGATCTTTGCCAACGATCGACCTTGTCGACCTTTGTGACGCCAGGATCACACGGAACGATAGAGGTTCTGTGAGGAAAAAGCACCCTTGACGGTGCTTTTTTGGTCCCACTAGCATGCCCGAAACTCGGGTAATCGATTACCCAATCGATCTCACTCCTTCCCGGCCCCCCCGAAAGGCTCATCTCTCATGGCGCGATCCACGAGGCTCATCCGCCTGACAGCGGCGACGACGATCCTGGCCACCGGCCTGCTGGCGGCGGCCTGTGGCGGTTCCGACGACTCCGGCTCTTCCGGGGGCTCCGGCGGAGACCGGCCGCGGGTCGGGCTCGTCCAGATCAACCAGCAGGCGATCTTCTTTAACGAGATGAACGCCGGCGCCCAGCAGGCGGCGAAGGAGGCGAACGTCGATCTCACGATCTTCAACGCCAACGACGACCCGGCCAAGCAGAACGAGGCCATCGACAACTTCGTCCAGCAGCAGTTCGACGCGGTCATCGTGGTCGCCATCGACGTCGAGGGCATCAAGCCCGCCGTGAAGATCGCCAAGGACGCCGGGCTGAAGGTCGTCGCCGTGGACGCGATCGTCGACTCGCCCGCCGTGGACACCCAGGTGGGCGTGGACAACGCCGCGGCGGCACAGCAGGCGGGCGACTTCGTCAACAAGTGGGCCAAGGCGCAGGGCCTGACCGCGCCGAAGATCGGCGTCGTGGGCGCGCTGAACTCCTTCATCCAGAACATCCGCAAGGACGACTTCAACAAGACCGTCGAGGGCGCGGGCGCCAAGATCGTGCAGACCGTCGACGGGCAGAACAAGCAGGAGGCCGCGATGACGGCCGCGGAGAACCTGCTCACCTCCCGCTCCGACATGAACATCGTGTACGCCACGGGTGAGCCGGCCCTGCTCGGCACGGTCGCCGCGGTGAAGTCGCAGAACGCGGCCGACCGGGTCAAGGTCTTCGGCTGGGACCTGACCAAGGAGGCCATCAACGGCATCGACGAGGGGTTCGTCGCCGGGGTGGTCCAGCAGGACCCGAAGACCGAGGGCTACGAGGCCGTCAAGGAGGCCAAGGCCCTGGTCGGCGGCGCCCAGGCGAAGAAGAAGATCGACGTGCCCGTGACGATCGTGACCAAGGACAACGTCGACCCGTACCGCGCAACGTTCAAGTGAGCGGCGAAGGGACTCGCATGACGGACCAAGAGGCGGGTCGCGTTGATCGAGTGGTCATGCGCGACATCCGCAAGCGCTACGGAATGGTCGACGCGCTGCGCGGCGTGACGCTGCGCGTCGGCCCGGGAGAGGTGGTGGGGCTCGTCGGCGACAACGCGGCCGGCAAGTCCACCCTGATGAAGGTGCTGGCCGGCGCCGTCGTGCCGGACTCCGGCGAGATCGTCTTCGACGGCCGGCCGGTCGCCTTCGCCAACCCCAGGGACGCCCGCGAGCTGGGCATCGAGATGGTCTACCAGGACCTCGCGCTCTGCGACGACATCGACGTGGCCGGGAACCTGTTCCTCGGCAGGGAGCCGCGCAAGGCCGGCGGGATGATGCTGGACGTCCGCAAGATGCACGCGGACGCCCGTCGCCACCTTGACGCCCTGAACATCCGGATCCCGCTGACGGACATCCCCGTCGGAGGGCTGTCCGGCGGCCAGCGGCAGGCGGTCGCCATCGCCCGGGCGGTGACCTTCGGGCCCAAGCTGCTCATCCTCGACGAGCCGACGGCGGCGCTCGCCGTCGCCGAGGTCGAGACCGTCCTCGAACTGATCAAGACGGTCTCGTCCCAGGGCGTCTCGGTGATCCTCATCACGCACCGTCTGCAGGACCTTTTCCGGGTCTGCGACCGGCTGTGCGTCATGTACGAGGGCACGCTCAGGGCCGACCTGGACGCCCAGAACACGAGCCTCGAACGGCTCGTGTCCGAGATCGTCGCCCACGACGAGGGAGAGAAGGAGGGGAGGCGACGGTGACCGTCACCAGCCAGCGGGTCGTCACCACCAGGTCGGCCCGGGCCAACGCCCACATCGGCCGGCACGCGCAGACGATCGCGATCGCGGTCGTGCTGGTGGTCCTACTGATCTTCTTCGCGTTCTCCGCCGACCGGTTCGCCACGACGGGCAACCTGCTCAACCTGTTGCGGCAGATCGCCCCCACGCTGGTCGTCGCGACCGCGATGACCTTCGTGATCAGCACCTCCGGCATCGACCTGTCGGTCGGCTCCACGGTCGCGCTGTCCGGGTCGCTGCTCGCGATCGTGCTGCAGCACGGGTGGAACCCCACCCTCGCCCTGGTCGCGATCCTCGCGCTCGGCGCGCTGATCGGGTTCGTGAACGGATGGTTCTCCTCCTACCAGAACATCCCGCCGTTCATCGTCACGCTCGCGATGCTGTCGATCATGCGGGGTACGGCGCTGCGCGCCACCGAGGGCTACTCGACCCCCATCGACGGCGACCTCTGGATCGTCCAGATCGGCCAGGGCCGCATCGCCGGGGTGCCCGTCCCCGCCATCCTCGCCGTGATCGTCGCGCTCGTCGGCTGGCTCGTCCTCACCCGGACGCCGTTCGGCCGCTACGTCATCGGCCTCGGCTCCAACGGCGAGTCGCTGCGCCGCACCGGTGTGAACACGCGGAAGGTCGGGCTGACCGTCTACGTGCTCACCGGCCTGGCGGCCGCGGTCGCGGGCGTGCTGATCGCCACCCGCCTCAGCTCCGGCTCGTCCAACGCCGGCAGCGGCTTCGAACTGGAGGTCATCACGGCCGTCGTGCTCGGCGGCACCAGCCTCTTCGGCGGCCGGGCGAGCATGCTCGGCACGATCCTCGGCGCGCTCACGCTCGGCGTGATCGCCAACGGCCTGGTGCTGCTGCACGTCTCGCCGTTCTACGTGCAGATCGTCCAGGGCGGCATCCTGCTGCTGGCCATCTTCGCCAACAGCAAGGTGTGGGCGAAGTTCGGAGCGATCCGGAAATGACGTCCGCAGCCCGGCCTCCGGCCGTGACGACCGTGCTCGGCCCGGTGTCCCCCGACGACCTCGGGATCACGCTCTGCCACGAGCACCTGCGCAACGACGGCGCCCGCGCCTGGCACCCCGCGCCCGAGGGCGACGCCGAGGGCGAGCTGATCGCCCGCGACCCCGTGCGGATGGAGTTCCTCGGCAGGCTCCGCCACGACCCGTACCTCTCCCGGGACAACGTGTCGCTGGACGACACGGGGACCGCGATCGAGGAGGTGCGCAGGTTCGCCGAGCGCGGCGGGCGCACGCTGCTCGAGGTGACCCCCGAGGGGATCGGGCGGGCGCCCGCCGAGCTGGTCGCGATCGCCCGCGCCACCGGGCTGAACGTCGTCATGGGCTGCGGTTTCTACCTGGAGAAGACCCATCCGGCCCGGGTCCGCTCGATGACCGCGGCGGACGTCGCCGACGAGATCGAGCGCGACCTGACCGAGGGTGTGGACGGAGTCCGCGCCGGCGTGATCGGCGAGATCGGCGTCTCGCCGGACTTCACCGCCGAGGAGGAGAAGGTGCTGCGCGGCGCGGCCCGGGCGCAGGCCCGCACCGGCGTGCCGCTCTCGGTCCACCTCCCCGGCTGGGTGCGGCACGGCCACCGTGTGCTCGACGTCATCGCCGAGGAGGGCGGCCTGCTCGCCGGCACCGTGCTCTCGCACCTCAACCCCAGCGGGGCGGACCGCGACTACCAGGTGTCCCTCGCACTGCGCGGCGCCTACCTCGGCTACGACATGTGCGGCATGGACTACCTCTACCCGGGCGAGGGCCAGTCCCCGTGCGACGAGGAGAACGCCGCCGCGGTGGCGTGGCTGGTCCGCGCCGGGCTCGGGCCCCGGGTGCTGCTCTCCCAGGACGTGTTCCTGAAGACCATGCTCGTCCGCTACGGCGGCACCGGCTACGCCCACATCCTCACCCGTTTCGTCCCGCGCCTGCACCGGCACGGGCTGACCGCCGACGACACCACCCGGCTGCTCGCGGACAACCCGCGCGAACTCTTCCTCGCCGCCGCGCGCGGCCACTGATCACACACAAACAGAAGGAGACGATTTCCATGACCCGCGTGCTGGTCGCCGGCGAATCGTGGGTGAGCCAGTCGACCCACTACAAGGGCTTCGACGCGTTCACCACGACCACCTACCACACCGGAATCGATCCGCTGCGGGACGTTCTGGTGGCCGACGGCATCGAGGTCGACCACCTGCCCGCGCACGACGTGCCCGCGTTGTTCCCCGGCACGCCCGAGGCGCTGGCCGCCTACGACGTGATCGTGCTCTCCGACATCGGGGCCAACAGCATCCTGCTGCACCCGGCCACCTGGCTGGCCAGCGAGAAGACGGTCAACCGGATCGACCTGCTGGCCGACTGGGTGGAGCAGGGCGGCGGCCTCGCCATGGCCGGCGGCTACCTGAGCTTCCAGGGCTTCGAGGCGAAGGCCGCCTTCGCCGGCACGGCGGTCGAACGGGTGCTCCCCGCCCGGATCTCCCGTTACGACGACCGCGTCGAGACCCCGCAGGGCGTGCCCGGCCTGCTCGCCGACGACGCGCACCCCATCGTGGCCGGACTTCCCGCCCAGTGGCCCGACCTGCTCGGTTACAACCGGTTCGCACTGCCCGAGGACGCGACGCTGCTCGCGACCGTCGGCGGCGACCCCCTGCTCGCCGTACGGCAGGCAGGGGCGGGCCGCACGCTCGCCTGGGCCTCCGACATCGCGCCGCACTGGTGCCCGGACGAGTTCGTCTCCTGGGACGGCTACCGCACCCTGTTCACGCGGGCGGTCCGCTGGCTCGCGAAGGAGATCTGACATGCCGATCCCGGTGATCCTCGACTGCGACCCCGGGCACGACGACGCCATGGCCATCCTGCTCGCGGTGGCCCATCCGGCGATCGACCTGCGCGCGGTCGCGACGGTCGCGGGGAACCAGACGGTGGAGAAGACCGCGCTCAACGCGCGGCGGATGCTGAGCCTGGCCGGCGTCACCGATGTGCCGGTCGCCGCCGGCTGCGACCGCCCGCTCGCGGCGCCGCTGGAGATCGGCGACTACGTGCACGGGGAGAGCGGCCTGGACGGCCCGGCGTTCGGGGAGCCGAGCGTCCCGCTCGACCCCCGCCACGGTGTGGACCTCATCCACGACACGCTGGCGGCCGCCGCCGAGCCGGTGACCGTGGTGGCCATCGGCCCGCTGACGAACATCGCCACGCTGCTCCGCCGTCACCCGGAGGACCGCGAGCGGATCAGGGAAGTCGTGATCATGGGTGGCTCCACGGATCGCGGCAACCACACGCCGTACGCGGAGTTCAACGTGTACGCCGATCCGGAGGCGGCGGCGGAGGTGCTCGGCAGCGGCGTGCGGACGACGTGGGTCGGGCTCAACGTCAGCCACCAGGCGCTGGTGACCGCCGACGTGCTCGCCAGGATCGAGGCGCTCGGCACCCCGCTCGCCCGCGTCTGCGTGGAACTGCTCACGTTCTTCGGGTCCACCTACCACGAGACGTGGGGGTTCCCCGCGCCGCCGCTGCACGACCCGATCACGGTGGCGTACCTGATCGATCCCGAGGTCCTGACGTATGAGCGGGTGGGCCTGCGGATCGAGCTGGACGGCCGGCACACCCGGGGAGCGACCGTGGCCGACCTGCACCGTCGCATGGACTGGAAGCCCAACGCGAACGTCGGGATCGGGCTGGACCGCGACCGGTTCTGGGATCTCATGATCGGCGCGATCGAGACGCTCGGCCGGGCCTCCTGAGCGTCGCCGTAGCACCAACAGCCTGAAACAGGAGGAACGTCATGGAACCGAAAGGTGTCGTCGTCGTCGGGAGCATCTCCGCGGATGTCACCGCCTTCACCCGCCGCCTCCCGCGCCGGGGAGAGACCGTGCTCGGCGACGACGTCACCTTGGTCCTCGGGGGGAAGGGCGCGAACCAGGCGGTCGCCGCCGCCCGCGCGGGAGCGCCCACCTGGCTGGTCGGCTGCGTCGGCACGGATCCGTTCGGCGAGATCGTCTCGTCGGCGCTGCGCTCCCACGGCGTGGCGCTGACGGAGGTACGCTCCGTCGGCAACCGTACGGGCGTCGCGCACATCAGGGTGGACGCGTCGGGCGAGAACGACATCGTCATGACCCCTCTCGCCAACGCCGACCTCAGCGCCGAGATGGTGGACGAGAGCATCCGGGCCGTGCGCGACAGGGCGAGCGTGCTCCTCCTCCAGCTCGAGATCCCCGCCGAGGTCGCCTGCCACGCGGCCGAGGCCGGTGCGCGGGCCGGCCTGACCGTGGTGCTCGACCCCGCGCCCGCGCAGCCGCTGCCCGAGCGGGTCTGGCCGCACGTCGCCGTCGTCACCCCCAACGAGAGCGAGGCCGCCGCGCTGACCGGAGTGGAGGTCGTCGACGTCGCGTCCGCCGAGCAGGCCGCCGCCTGGTTCCTCGACCGCGGCGTGGGGCACGCGCTCATCACGCTCGGATCGGCCGGCGCCCTGTCGGTCACCCCCGAGCGCACCCGGCACTTCCCCGCCTACCCCGTCACCCCCGTGGACACCACCGCCGCGGGCGACGCCTTCACCGGCTCCCTGGGCGCGGCCCTCGCGGCGGGCCTCGACACCGCCACGGCCATCCGGCGCGGGATGGCCGCAGGAGCCCTGGCGACCACGCTGCCCGGCGCCAGCCCCTCGCTGCCCGACCGCAAGGCGGTGGACGAACTGCTCGACGCCGTGGCCGAGGGAGCCGCCCGCTGAGGCGCCCCGGTCTCGAGAGCCGGCGGCGGCAGGTGTCCGCTGTCGGTGGGCGCCGCTACCGTGTCGCCCCGTCTCGTGGAAACCGCGTCTGCGGAGATCGCGTTGGTGGTGGGCCGCCGCTCTGACGGCGGCGCTGGCCGGGGCCGCGTACGTCCTCTCCTTGCAGAAGGGGGCCCTCTACTTTGGGATCGACGCCGCCTACGCCTTCTGCCCGGGCTGGGAGGCCGCAATGGGGGCGGGCGCGGCACGGTGGACGGTCTTCGACTGGGTGCCTCTGCTCTGATACGCCGGTCTGCCCGGCGTCGTCGTCGCGTTCCTCGCTCACTGGATCTGTGTACGGGTCCGGCGCCCACGCGTCGGCACGGTCGTCGCGCGGGTCCAGGCGGCGCTCGTGCTGCTCGTCTACGGCACCGCCCCGCTCGCTTTCGCGGTGGACGTGGCCATCGACCGAGACTGTCTCGGGATGTGGAGCGTGGCCGATGATCCGATGTTCTTCCTGAACACCGACATCGCGCCCACGCTGGCCGCGCTGTGCGTGCTGGCGGCCGTCCTGGCTCCCCGTCACCGGATCCGCCGGCTGGCCGCCTCCCGCCGCTTCCGGAGGGGTACGGCCGGTATGGCGATGGCGCGGGATGCCGTGCGTATCGGGGCCGCGTGGAGGACGCCTACCTCATCGCGCCCATCTGCCCCGCGCCGCCGCCGACGTGCAGGCGAGGCTGGACGCCGAGGATGCCGCCTTCCGGGCCGAGGAGGCGAGGAACCAGCGGGTCTGCGACGCGTCACGGCACCGGCCCCGGATCACGCCCGTGCGGGTGGCCCGCGACCGCACCTGGACCGACTACGGCGTGCTGGAGGCCTACGAGTACGACGAATCGACGGCGCAGCCGCCGGGGGAGGACGACCTGCTGCGGGAGGCACAGAAGAACGGCCTGGTGGCCGCCGGGCCGGGACACCTGATCATCCTCAGCCACTCGGACTTCGACATCTGCCTCACCGTGGAGACGTACCGGCGGCGGCCACCGCAACCCGGGCACGGCCCGGCCGTCGGTCGCACACCGCAGAAGCCCCCGGTAGCGATTTTTTGTTTGGGCCTCTGAACAGGGCTGCCGAACAATCACGCGCCACATAGATCTGGGTCTCGTAGTCCAGCGGGCGGCGGTGGGAGCTTCACCCCTTCCACTCGCGTCCGAGGCGATCATGCCGGCGGCGGCCTGCGGCCGGCGAGACGAGAGGAGTGGCAACAAGCATGCGCAAGTCAGAAAACCTGGGGCTGGCCCTGGCCATGAGCGCCGCCGTCATCACTCTGTCCACTGCCGCGCCGGCTCATGCGGCGCCTACGGCCTCAACGGGGGCGGCATCGGTTGCAGTGGGCTCCTCGGCGGCCCTGGACGTCCAGGGCGAGAGGGCAGCGGCGGCCCGCCGCC
This sequence comes from Microbispora sitophila, assembly GCF_014892245.1. Classification (NCBI taxonomy): domain Bacteria; kingdom Bacillati; phylum Actinomycetota; class Actinomycetes; order Streptosporangiales; family Streptosporangiaceae; genus Microbispora; species Microbispora sitophila. The sequence goes on from NZ_JADBGC010000025.1 coordinate 73,894, forward strand.
AGGACGGATGCCACATGACCGGGGCGAAATCCTACGTCTGTGTCAACGTCAAGAGGAGTGGCAAGTACATCAAGGAGGCCTGGGTCAACAGGGGCAATGCCGGCCAGATCTGCGACTACAGGGGCACCGTGACCGTGTACGACGGCCGGGGCAGGATCCTCTACCAGAAGCGCAGCCGCAACCACCCGGGGTGTTCCTACCTGCGGGCCTCGGTCGGCGGCACCGTGAAGAGGAGCTTCCCCTCGGGTCGCAAGGTGTGTGGTTCCTGGTGGCAGGGCGGCAGCGTCAACGGCAGGTGGGAGCGGGTGGGCACCGCCTGCGTCAAGATGTAGCTCCGACGCTCCGGCGACGGCTCGGACCGCTCGTGACGTGCCGGGGACACAGCGCGCGAGGAGGCGGTCACGAACGAAGAGCGCGGGACCACGGTGTTCACGTGGTCCCGCGGTCCCTGCCGGGCGGCGGCGGGTGTCCCCGGGCCGCCGTCGCCCGGTGGGCGTCCCCTGGTCGCCGCCGGAGACGCGGTCTCCGCCGTGCCAGGTCCCCTCGGGCGGCCGTGCTGAGAACGGGACCTCCCGGCTGTCGCGGACTGCGTTTGTGGAAGTTTCTTGACATAGGTAGTTTCATTCCTTGAGCGATCTTCGTCGTCCAGCGAGTGGAGCGCCTGAACAGTGGGTCGTAGAGAAAGACCGGTGGACCCTGCGGAGGGACCTGTTCAGGGCTTCGCCCACGCACTACGGAAACTGCGCCAGGAGGCCGGTGGGATCACCTATCGCGCCATGGCGAAACGCGTGGGCTATTCGGTCACCACCCTGTCGCAGGCGGCGGCCGGCGAACGCCTGGCCTCGCTGCCGGTCGTCCTCGCCTACGTGGAAGCGTGCGGCGGCGACCTGGCGGAATGGGAGACCCGCTGGCGGGACGTGGCCGCGGAACTGGCGCGTGAGATGAGGGAAGACGACGAGGCCGAGGCTCCGTACCCGGGACTGGCCTCCTACGACGTGCGGGACGCCGCCCGTTTCTTCGGACGCGAACGGCTTGTCCGCATGGTGCTCGACCTGCTGGAACGGCATCGCTTCGCGGCGGTTTTCGGGCCGTCGGGCAGTGGCAAATCGTCCCTGCTGCGGGCAGGGGTGGTGCCCGCCCTGCGGGCGTCGCCGCCAGGGCCGCCGCCCGAGATATCCGTCATCACCCCGGGCGACCACCCCATGCGCCATGCCGACCGGCTGCTTCCGCGCGAGTCCGGGGAATCGCTCGTAGTGGTGGATCAGTTCGAGGAGGTGTTCTCCCTCTGTCACGACCGGCGTGAGCGTGCGGAGTTCCTGGACCTGCTGCTGAGCTCACGACGTCCGGAGAGCGCGCTCCGGGTGGTCGCGGCCGTCCGGGCGGATTTCTACGGGCGCTGCGCGGAGCATCGCGAACTCGCCGAATCCCTGCGCGAGGCCGGTCTGCTGGTCGGCGCGATGACCAGGGACGAACTGCGAGAGGCGATCGTACGGCCGGCCATGGCCGAAGGCCTCGTGGTCGAACGCGCGTTGACGGCCGCGATCGTCGCGGACGTCGCCGACGAGCCCGGGGCGCTGCCGCTGATGTCGCACGCGTTGCGGGAGACCTGGCGGCGCCGCCGGGGCAAGACGCTGACGCTCGAGGCCTACGAGAGCGCCGGCAGGGTGCAGGGGGCCATCAGTCACACCGCGGAGGAGCTCTACGCCCGCCTCTCTCCGGCCCAGGCCAGGAGCGCGCGGCGCGTGCTGCTCAGGCTGATCAACCCCGGCGAGCTGACCGAGGACACCCGCCGTCCGGTTTCCCGCGCCGAGCTGGATCCCCTGGGCGACCCCGACACGGGGCTCGTCATCGAGTTGCTGGCCGGGGCCCGCCTGCTGACGCTTCACCAGGACGCCGTGGAGCTCACGCATGAGGCACTCATCGGGTCCTGGCCCCGGCTGCGCGGCTGGGTCGACGAGGGCCGCGATCGCCTGCGCGCACATCGGCAGCTGACCCAGGCCGCCGCGGTCTGGGCCGAGCACGCCCGTGATGCCGGCGCGCTGTACCGGGGCGCGCGCCTGACCGTCGCGGAGAACCTGTTCGCCGACGAACACCGAGACGATCTCACGCCCCTGGAGCGCGACTTCCTCTTGGCCGGCGCCGCCCGCGCCCGTCGTGCCTCCCGCCTGCGCGCCGGTGTCGCCGCGGCTCTCGCCGCGCTGCTGGTCGTCGCCGTCGCCGCCTCGATCGGCGCCGTACGGCAGGCCGGCCTCGCCGAGCGGCGCCTGGAGGAGACGACGGCCCGACTGGTGGCGCAACGTGCCGCCGCCTCGCGTCCGGACGATCCCGTCCTGGCCCGCCGGCTGAGCCTCGCGGCCTGGCGGATCTCCCGCGTATCGGAGGCCAAGGGGAAACTGCTCGACTCGATGTCGAGCCCGATGTCCGACTCGTTCACCGACCCGTACGGAACGCAAGGGTCGCTGAACGCGCTCAGCTCGGACGGCGCCCGGCTGGCGTCCTACACCGCGGACAGGACAGGCGAGCGGGGCGTCCTGCGGATCCATGATGTCGCGGGGAAGAAGCAGATCGCGGCCGTGCGCTGGGAGAGCCAGGTCACGGGGCTCGCCTTCAGCCCCGACTCGCGAACCATGGCGGTGGCAGACGTGTCCGGAGTATGGCTGTGGCAGGTCCACAGCCCGGCGCGGAGCGGTTCACCACTCATCCCCGAGCCTGAGTCCTTCTCGCCCGACACACTCAAGTTCAGTCCCAGTGGCCGTTTCATCACCGCCGCGTGGGAGAACACCACGGAGACCTGGGACGTCGAGAGGCGCGTCCGGGTGCTGTCGGAGGAGGTCGTCCACATCAGCCCGGATGACCGGCTCGCTCTGGTCATCCCCCGGCAGGCCCGTGACCTGAGCGCCGAAATGACGCCCGGCTCCCCGGACCCCGCCGGTTCATCGCGATCCGCCCGCCGTGTCCAGCTGTGGGATCTCGTCCGGGGCAGACGTGTCGACGCACCCTGGTTGCCGGCCCGCGCGAGCACCGGCGTGTTCAGTCCGGACGGCCGGCTGCTCGCCCTGGCCACCGACGAGAAGGGCGTGGTGCTGTTCGACCTCGCGACCGGCAAGGCCTCAGGGCGGCCCCTGGATTTCCCCGCCGAGTGGCTGGAGTTCAGCGTCGACGGCCGTTTCCTCGCCGCGCACATGGATGGGAAGGTGAGCCTGTGGAGTGTGCGCGATCGCATGCGCTGGGTGAGCGTGTCGCCTCCGCCCACGGGCCCCGGCCTGCTTTACGGGCTCTCCCGCGACGGGCGCCTCCTGCGGGTGGCGGACCGGTTCGGGACGGTGCAGACCTACGACCTGTCCGCCCACACCGCGCCCGGCACGCTCGCTCCGGGGACGGAGGAACGGCGGTTCAGCCCGGACGGCCGTTTGATCGCGGTGGCGACCGGCAAGCGGGACGGCTGGAAGGTCTGGATCTGGGACGTCGCCACCAGGAAACGTCTCGGCGCCGCCATGGCGGACGATCCTCCCGAGAACGCTAGTCTGGAGCCGGGGGGGTATGAGCCGGTTTTCAGCCCGGACGGGCGTACGGTGGCCCTCGCACACCCGATCTCGAAAGTGGTGACGTTGTGGGACGTCGCGAAGAACGCCCGCATCGGCGCCTTCGAAATGAGGGCGCGGGCGGCGAGGGGGGTGCACACCCTGGTCTTCTCTCCCGACGGACGGACCATCGCACTCACCCCCCACTGGCCGGGAGGCCGGGACGGCGCCGCGGAACTCGAACTGTGGGACGTGGCCACCCGGACATGGCGCAGGACCATCCGGATGGAAATCTCGAACGTGGGCTTCCTGCCCGATGGGCGGCTGGCCCTGGAAGGATCCACCGACCCGCGCCGACCGCTCGAAGCCGGCGGGGTGCTCATGGACCCCGTCACGGGGAAGGCGTCGGCATGGGAGACCGACCCGCGCGCCCAGGGGGAGGTGCTCTTCGCGGAGAACGCGGCCGTGACCGGTGACGCCTCCGGCCGGGTGACCTTCTGGAAAGCCGGGTTGCGCGAGCGGCTGGCCCCGCCGCGGATCGCGCACGCCTCGTCCGTGACGGCTCTCGTGCCCTACCCGCCCGGCGGCATGTTCGCGTCCGTCTCCGACGACGACATCGGTCTGTGGGAGTGGCGCGGGCACCGGCAGCTCGGTTCCGGCATCGAACTCACTTCCGACCTCGTTCCCATCGTGGCGTTCAACCGAACCGCGCTGCTCGTCTCCTATCCCGACGGCAGGCTGCTGGAGATCACGGTCGACCCGGACGTGGCCGCCGAAGCGATCTGCGCCGAAAACGGCGCTCTGTCCCCTGCCCAGTGGCGTATCCACATCCCGGAACTGCCGTACATGGACACCTGTGCCGTACGCGGCGGGTGAATTTGATCCTCCCGGGCACGTGGGCCGCACGACGACCGCCGGATGGAGACATCGAGGCCGCTGATGCCGCTCTGCGCGACTGCGCCGCAGAGGCGGCCGTGGTCGTCCATTACGAATCATCTCCTCGCCGGTCCGCCGTGCCCCGAACGTAGGTCCCGGGACGACAAGGCGTCGAGTGCGGAGCACCGGCCGTGAAAAAGCAGGTAAAGCCGCTCTCGGGCCGCACCCGGCGGGCGTTAGCGTCTCGCCGACCCGCCGCTCGCGCCGCTCCCGCGCGCGTACGCGGCCGGTCGTCGTGATCGTACGAGGGCCGGCCGGGCACAGCCCGGCGCGACGAAGGGGCAGGCGTGAGACGAGCGCGTGGGACCGGTGCTGTGACCGTGGTGCTGATGATCCTCGGAGGATTCGCCCTTGCCGGCTGTGCGGCGAAGCCGCCCGCGCCGCGTGCCGAGTCACCGGGGGCCGTGCGGTCGCGGGTCGCGAGCGCCCCACCGGCGTCCGTTTCGCCGGCGCCGTCCGCGCCGGTCGAGGCGAAGGGCCGGGATCAGGTCGACATCTACGCGGCCGACCGGCCGGGGATGCTCAGCCCCGTCGTCAGGGGCTTCCGCTCTCTCGTGTACGTGCCCAACAGCGAGAGCGGCACCGTCGACGTCATCGACCCGGAGACGTACCGGATCGTGCGGCACTTCACGGTCGGGGCGCTGCCCCAGCACGTCGTGCCGTCCTGGGACCTCAAGACGCTGTGGGTGAACAACAACCAGGGCAACTCCCTGACCCCCATCGACCCCCGCACCGGCAAGCCCGGCCGCCCGGTGCCGGTGGAGGACCCGTACAACCTGTACTTCTCGCCCGACGGCAAGTACGCGCTGGTGATGGCGGAGCGGAACAACCAGCTCGACCTGCGCGACCCGCACAGCATGAAGCTGCTGCGCTCGCTGTCGCTGCCCTGCCGGGGCATCAACCACGGCGACTTCACCGCCGACGGCTCCGTGTTCCTCGCGAGCTGCGAGTTCAGCGGTGACCTGGTCGTGCTCGACTGGCGTACGCCGAGCGTGATCCGGCACATCCACCTGGGCCACATGAGCATGCCGCAGGACGTGAAGCTGTCGCCCGACGGCACCGTCTTCTACGTCGCCGACATGGAGCGGCACGGGGTGTGGCTGGTGGACGCGGCGACGTACAAGGTCATGCGGTTCATGCCGACCGGCCGGGGCGCGCACGGCCTCTACGTCAGCCGTGACTCGCGCCGTCTGTACGTGTCCAACCGGGGCGAGGGATCGGTGTCGGTCGTGTCGTTCCGGAAGCGGAAGGTGGTGGACGTCTGGCGGATCCCCGGCGGCGGCTCACCCGACATGGGCGGCGTGTCGGCCGACGGCACGAAGCTGTGGCTCAGCGGCCGCTACCACGGCGTCGTCTACGTCTTCGACACCCGGGACGGCAGGGTCGTCCGCACCATACCCGTCGGCGCGGGGCCGCACGGGCTGTGTGTGTATCCGCAGCCGGGCCGCTACTCACTCGGCCACACCGGCATCTTCCGGTGACGCACTGATCTCTTTCGCAGGACGCCCTATCGGATGCCGAACCGATACGGGAATGGCGAATCGGTATCAAAGGTCATCAATATGATCGATACCGATCACGTCCCCCCGTTCCAGGAGCATCCCTGTGCGTACCCGATCCCTGCTGGCAGCCGCAGCGGTGGCCGCCGGCGTGGTCGACGCGTCCCAGCCCGCCTACGCGGCGGGCCCGGCCGTACGAATCACCAAGATCTACTACGACTCGCCCGGCTCGCCGGACTTCGGCGCGAACAGCAGCCTGAACGGCGAGTACGTGCAGATCAAGAACACGACGAAGAAGGCCGTCAGCCTCAAGGGCTGGACCGTCCGCGACGACACGAAGCGATCGGACCACGTCTACACGTTCGGCGCGTTCACTCTCGGAGCCGGGAAGACGGTCACCCTGCGGACCGGCCGGGGGAAGGACACCTCCACCACCCTCTACTGGGGCAGGAGCGGGGGAACGTTCGCGTACATCTGGAACCAGACCAAGGACAAGGCGTACCTGCGGAACGCCTCCGGCGCGCTGGTCGACTCCTGCGCGTACAACTCGTCGCGGCAGGACTACAAGATCTGCTGACCGCGACCGGACCTGTGACCGGCCCCCGGAGAGGTAGCCGCCGGGGGCCGGTTCCGTCCGTCATCTAGACGAGGAGGCGGACAGGTCAACGCGGCAGGGGCTCGGGCGGGATGAAACATTCAGCGGTCACGTCGGGATTTAGACCGGCTTCGCCGTCCTCTCTGTCCTGGTTGTGGCGAACCGCTGTTCCGAAGGTCCCCGGGGCGCGTCGTTTAACGCCCGACCGGATCGAGACCCTCGATCGCCGCACTGGATCGGTTCGCGAGTGTGGCAATAACCTCCGGGCACTCGGCACTCCTGCAACGGATGAGGTGTGAATTGACCGCACGCTCGCGAGGACGTCGCCTGTCGACGTCGATCGCCGCCGCCATCGCGGCGATGGCCGCCGCGCTCCTGCCGCTCAGCCCCGCGCACGCGGCGTACGGCGCGGACCAGCCGGTCTACCTGCAGTTGGTGAGCAACGACGGCAACGCGACGCAGCTGGCCCTCCTGGACGGCACGGTGGCGTTCGACGACGGCAACACGAAGTACCGCTACTCGCTGCGGCTGTGCTGGCAGCACGCCTACCCCGCGCCCTACTTCCTGATCAACGTCAACGGCACGAGCTCGTCCTGGCCGACCCAGACCGGCACCACGTCCTATGCCGGGTGCCAGCAAGCATTCCTGTACAGCGGCGAGGTGAACTTCGGCAGCACCGTCCGCAACGTCCGCTTCGACGTGACCGGCGGGTGGTTCGGCAGCAACGGCCAGTACCAGACCCGCACCAAGAGCACCGGCACCTACGACAACCCCTACAACTGAGCACGGCACTCCGCCCCGGCAGCGGGCGGTAGCGGCTGAGGCCCGCGTCGCCGGCGGCGCGAATGGCTGAACGGCGAGGTCTCCGGCAGGCGGCTCCACGAAGGACCGCCGCTGCCGGAGACCTCGTCGCCGTTTCGGCGCCGAGCCGAGCGGCCGACGGGCGTCGATTCCTATCCGAGTCGCCACACGTGGAAGGCGGGGCCGTCGGCGGGCAGGACGACCGTGCCGTCCGGCCCGGGGACGATCCCGGCCCCGCCGTACATCGGCGTTCCGGCCGTCCCGAGCGGCAGCCGTACGGGCTCGTGGGCCGCGCGGGCGGCGAGCACGAGCAGCCGTTCCCCCGCCCGTTCCCGGACGAAGGCCAGCGCGTCGGCGGAGGCGTGCAGCCAGCGCAGCCCGCCGTGTCGCAGGGCGGGCTCGTCGCGGCGCAGCGCCGCGAGTCGCCGGTAGGCGTCCAGGGTCGCGGTCCGCCACCGATCCGGCCGGTCCCAGGGCATGGGACGGCGGCCGTCCTCGCCCCAGGCGCCCTCCAGCCCGAGCTCGTCCCCGGCGAGGACCATCGGGGCGCCCGGCAGGGTGAACATCAGACCGGCGGCGACCTCCACGAGCGCCTCGTCCCCTCCGCACACCGTACGGATGCGGGCCGTGTCGTGCGAGCTGAGGATCGACCACGAGTGGACGAGGGAGCGCCAGGACGTGCGGGCGGCGAAGGCGCGCATCGTCCGCACGATCCGGTCCGCCCCGAGCCGCGGGATGGGCGCGGGCACGCCGAGGAACGGCAGGCCGACATCCGGCCCGCGCAGCCAGGACCACACCGGCCGGGTGAAACCGGCGTAGTTCATCGTGCCGTGCCAGCCGTCGCCGTCCAGGTCGCCCGACGCGTCGTGCGCGTGCTCGGCGACGAGCAGCGCCTCCGGGTCCTCCTCCGCCGCGGCCCGCCTGATCAGCGCCGCGACCTCCCGGGTGAGGTCGGTCTCCCGCAGCCGCCCGGTCATGTTGGCGACGTCGATCCGCCACCCGTCCAGCCCGAAGCGCAGCCACCTGCGGACGACGGAGTCGGCGTCGCCGGCCATCAGGCGGCGCAGGCGCTCGCCGGTCCAGTTCAGCTTCGGCAGGGAGGCCACGCCCATCCACGCCTCGTAGCCGAGGGCGTCGTCGCCGAAGTGGAACATCTCCCGCTCCGCGGCGTCCTTGTCCCGCGCCGCCGCGACGAACCAGGGGTGGGTGGAGCCGCAGTGGTTCGTCGTGAGGTCGCCGAGGATCCGGATGCCGCGCCGGTGCGCCTCGTCGACCAGCGTCCGGTAGGCGGCGTCGCCGCCCAGCAGCGGATCGACCTCGGTGAACGAGGACGCGTTGTAGCGGTGGTTGGACGGCGCGGGGAAGACCGGCGTCAGATAGAGGGTGTTCATCCCGAGGCCGGTGACGTGGTCGAGTCGCGCCGTCACGCCGTCCAGGTCGCCGCCGAAGACCTGGACGCTCGTGTCCGGGCCCGCGCCGGTGACCGGGTCGTCCCAGCCCGCCGGCACCGCCCACGCCGGGTACGTCCGGTCCGCCCCGGAACGGGCGAAGCGGTCGGGGAAGATCTCGTACACCATCGAGTCGGCCGCCCAAACCGGCGGGGGCGCGTACGAGAGCAGGCGGAAGTCGGCGGAGTCGGGAACGTCGCGGTCGTGCAGACCGGCGGCGTTGAGCCAGCGGTAGCCGCCATCGCCGGTCAGCAGGAAGCGGTAGCGGGTCACCGGGTTGCGCACGGTCACGTCGGCCCGCCACCAGATCTCGTCCGGTGTCTCCCGGTCGACCACCGCCTCGGTGAAGTGCGGCTCGCCGTCCGGCGTCGACCGCACGTGGACCCCTGTCCGGTGGTCCTTGGGGGTGCGGAGGAAAACGGTCACGGTCTCGCCGGGCTCGGGCGCGAGCGTGCTCACGTGGTCGGCGGAGCCGTCGTGGTGGAATCCCCGATCGAGCAACTGTCATCCCTTCACTGCGCCCGCGGTGAGCCCGTGGACGATGTAACGCTGGAGGAACTGGAAGACGGCGACCGTCGGTATCGCGGTGAGCAGGGTGCCGACGGCGAACATGCCGAAGTTGGCGTTGCGCTGGTCGCCCAGCAGGCCGAACAGGCCGACGGCCAGGGTGCGCGCGTCGTCCCCGGTCAGGAAGACGCTCGCGATGAGGAACTCGTTGATGGTGGCGATGAAGACCAGCAGGCCGCTGATCGCCAGCACCGGGGCCGCCAGGGGCAGCACCACCCGGCGGAACGCCTGGGTGTGGCTGCACCCGTCGATGAGCATGGCGTCGTCCAACTCCTTCGGGATCGAGTCGAAGAAGCCCTTGATGAGCCAGGTGTTCACGCCGACCTGTCCGCCGATGTAGAGCAGGACCACGCCCCAGACGCTGTTGAGCCCCAACTCCGGCCAGTTGTCGCCGATCGCGCTGAAGATCACGTACAGCGGCACGATGGCCAGGAACTGCGGGAACGCCTGGATGACGAGAAGGCTCACCAGCCCCGCCCGCCGGCCGGCGAAGCGGAACCTGCTGAAGGCGTACGCCGCCAGCGACGAGACCGCGACGGACAGGGCGGCGGTCAGTCCGGAGACGACCACCGAGTTGCGATACCACGTCCAGAAGGGCGTGGTGGCGAACAGCCTCTCGGCGTTGCCGAACCCCGCCCCGCGCGGGATGAGGGTGGCCGAGTTCAGCGTCCCGATCGGATCGAGCGCGGCGGAGACCACGAAAACGATGGGCAGCACGGCGAAGGCCGTGACGGCGATCGCGGCGACGTGCCGCGCGGCGATGCCGCGCATCAGCTCACCTCCTTGAAGGCCCGGGTACGCCGGAACCCGATGACCGAGATCACGGCGACGATCAGGTAGACGTAGATGGAGATCGCGGAGGCCAGGCCGTACTGCGCGCCCTGCTGGCCGAAGGCGAGCCGGAACGTGTACGTGATGAGCAGGTCGGTCGCCCCGACCGCCGGGTTGTCCGAAGGGAACGGGCCGCCGGCGGTCACCAGGAACACGCCGTTGAAGTTGTTGAAGTTGAACGCGAAGGACGACACCAGCAGCGGCGCGAGCGCGAGGAGCAGGAGCGGCAGGGTGACCTTGCGGAACCGCTGCCAGGCGCTCGCCCCGTCCACCTGCGCCGCCTCCAGGTATTCGGCCGGGATCGTCTGCAGCGCGCCGGTGGCCACCAGGAACATGTACGGGAAGCCCAGCCACAGCTGCACGAGCAGCACCGACGCCCGCGCGGTGAGCGGAGTGCCGAGCCAGTCCACGTCGAGGCCGAGCATCCGGTTGATGAGACCGAAGTCGGTGTTGAACATGTCCCGCCAGACCAGCAGCATCGCGAAGGCGGGCATCGCGTAGGGCAGCACGATCAGGGTGCGGTAGATCCGGACCCCGCGCATGCGGGGGTGATGCAGCACGAGGGCCGCGGCCACCCCGAGCGCGGCGGTCAGCCCGACGACCGCGACGGCGTAGAAGAGGTTCCACGCGAACACGCCGAGGAAGTGCGTGTTGATCTTCGGGTTGGTCGCCGCGGCGGTCAGGTTGGACCAGCCGACGCCGACCTTCCAGCCCTGGGGCAGCGCGGTGCCGTCCGAGGCGAGGAACCTGCCGTGCTCGTCGTCGGCCCGCCAGGTGCGTCCCTCGCCCTTCACACAGTCGCAGCCCGCGGTGTAGGCGAGCGTCGCCCTGCCCTCGTACGCGCGGGTCAGGCCCTGGGCGCGGATCGCCCCGCCGTCCACCGGCACGGCGAGGGAGGCGACCTCGTCCCCGCGGGCGGCGGCCTGGGCCGGCGTCAGGACCGTGTAGCCCTCCGCCGCCGTGACGCGCCCTCCGGGGCCGAGGGTCGCGCCGCCGATCTCGCGCAGCCCGTCCCCGGTCCCGGCGTACGCCCTGCGCCTGGCCGGGTCGGCCAGCAGGAAGACGAGCGCGCCGCCCTTCTCCGCCACCGTCAGCCGGTATTCGGCCGACCCGGCCTCCCGGTGTACGGACGACGCCTCGATCGCGGCGATCGCCTCCTGCTTGGTGCCGAGGTGCCCGTCGCCGACGTTGGTCAGCGCCAGCGACATCGTGTACAGGACCGGAAACACCTGGAACGCGAGCAGCAGCAGTGTCGTGGGCAGCAGATACTTGGCGGGAAGCCGGCGCGGTGACAGGTAGACGTACAGGGCCGCCGCGGTCACCACCGCGACGATCCCGACGCCGATCCAGTTCTCCACGGAGACCAGCGGTGCGGCGGCCCACAGCGCCACGCCGATGATCAGGCCGAGGGCCAGCACCCGGCCCAGCGTCGCGGCCGCGGAGCCTGGCCCGGCGGCGCGCCTTCGGGCCGGGTTCCGCCGGGCCCCGGGCCTGGCGCCTCCGCCCCCGGAGGCGGCGCCGCCGGAGCCGGGGGCGGAGCCGCGCCGGCCGGACCGGAGCCCCGAGCCGTGCGTCACGGTCATCCCGCCTGCCCGAGCTGCTCGGCGATGGCCTTGCCCGCCGCCTTGACCGCCGGCTCGACCGGGTCGCCCTTGACGACGGAGTGGATCAGCGCGTTGAACGGCTGCCACACCGCGACCATCTGCGGGATCGCGGGCAGCGGGACGCCGTCCTTGGCCGCGGCCTCGAACTTGGCGACGTCGGGGTCCTTCGCTGCGGCATACTCCAGCGCGGTCTTGAGCGCGGGCATGCGCGGCTCGGCGTCGAACAGCGCCTTGGCGACCTCGTCGGAGGCGAGCGTGTTGGTCACGAACTCCTGCGCCAGGGCCTTGTTCCTGCCCTTGCTGGCCACGAAGAAGGACTGGACGCCCACGAAGCTGCGGGCCGGGCCGCCGCCCTTGAACGGGGGCACGGGCGTGACGTCGTACTTCATCCCGGCCGTACGGACCTCGGCGAGCCGCCAGGGCCCGGACACCATGAAGGCGGTCTTGCCCTCGGCGAACATGGCGGCCGAGTTGTCGGAGGTGAACGAGCGCTTCAGCGCGCCCGCGCCCTTCTCGCCCAGCGCGGCGATCTTCTCGAACACGGCGACCGAGGCCGGGGTGCCGACGCCGAGGTCGCCCGGGTCGGGGTCGCCGTTGGGCTTGGCGCCGAACAGGTGGCCGCCGCCGGAGGTGTAGAGCGGGTACATGTGGTAGGTGTCGCCCGACTGCCCGTTCTGCTGGCTGACCGGGTAGCCCACGATCTCCTTGACCTTGCCGTCTTCCTTCAGCTTGCGTCCGGTGGCGACGAGCTCGTCGAACGTCTTGGGAGCCTCGGGGGCCAGGTCGGTGTTGCGGTAGAGCGCCAGGTTCTCCACGGCGTACGGCACACCGTAGACCTGGCCGTCGTAGGTCACGGCCTTGCGGGCCACGTCCACGTAGCCGGACAGCTGGTCCGCGGTCATCTGGATCGGGTCGATGAGCCCGTTCTGGACCAGGTTGCCGATCCAGTCGTGCGCGCCGACGAGGACGTCCGGGCCCTTGCCCGCCTGGGAGGCGGTGACGAAGGTCTGCTGCTGGTTCTGCGCGACCACGACGACCTCGGCATTGATCCCGTTCTCCTTGGCGAACGCCTCGGCGAAGGGCTTGAGGGTGTCCGACCGCTTCTGGTCGGCCCAGATGGTGAGAGTGGCCGACGAGGCGGCCTGCCCTGCCGGTGACGCGTTTCCGGACGTCTCGCCGCCCGCGGTGCCGCCGCCGCAGGCCGTCAGCGTGAGGCAGGCGGCCAGCGCGAGAAAAGATCTGCGCACAGGATCGCTCCAGGTGAGAGGGGCCGTAGCCCGAAAGACAGGGGGGTAACCGCGCGGCGTGGCCCGAAGTTAACAGCGGGTTTCCGCACCTGGAAGACGTTGCAGAAAATTGCTGCTTTGTTTCAAGATGCCTTGCGGCGTTCCAGCGACTGATCGGAAACAGCGACGATGGCAGCACGGCTCGACGAGATCGCCAGGCAGGCGGGAGTGAGCAAGGCGACGGTCTCGCGGGTGCTCAACGAGCGCCCGGGGGTCAGCGTGCGAGCCCGCACGGCCGTCATGGCGGCGATAGAGGCGCTCGGCTACGAGCGGCCGAGCACCATGCGCCCGCGCAGCTTCGGGCTCGTCGGGCTCATCGTTCCCGAGCTGCAGAATCCGATCTTCCCCCTGTACGCCGAGGTCATCGAGACCAACCTCGCCAGGCACGGGTTCACGGCCATGCTCGGCACGATGACCCCGGAGGGTTCGGGGGAGGACGAATACGTCGGCATGCTGCTCGACCGCAAGGTCTCCGGCATCGTCTTCGTCTCCGGCCTGCACGCCGACACCAGGATCGACCGCTCCCGCTACGACGACCTGGCCCGGCAGCGGGTGCCCTTCGTGCTGGTCAACGGGCGGGTGCCCGGTCTCGGTGTGCCGTCCCTGTCGTCCGACGACGCCCTGGCCGCGCGGCTCGCCGTACAGCACCTGGCGGGGCTGGGGCACCGCCGCATCGGGTTCCTGAGCGGGCCGGAGCGCTACTCCACCGTGCAGCGGCGGCTGGCGGGCTTCCGCCTCGCCGTGCGGCGGCTCACCGGGCCCGGCGCCGCCGACCTGGTCGAGCTGGCCTCCTTCGACGTCGCGGGCGGCCAGTCCGCCGCGGCCCGCTTGCTCGAAAGGGGCGCGACCGCGCTGGTGTGCGGCAGCGACCTGATGGCCCTCGGCGCGATCCGGGCGGCCCGCCGCCGGGGCCTGCGCGTCCCGGAGGACGTCTCTGTCGTGGGGGCCGACGACTCGCTGCTGATGTCGTTCACCGACCCCGCCCTCACGACGGTGCGCCAGCCGGTGCTCGCCATCGGCGCGGCCGCCGCGCGGGCGCTGGCCGACCAGGTCAAGGGACGCGGCGACGGCGGCGGCGAGCGTCTCTTCGACCCCGAGCTGGTCATCCGCGACTCCACCGGGCCCTGCCGTCCGTAGCGAGGGCGCCTCCTGTCGTTCACCGAGCGTCGCGCGCCGGGGCGGAGAGCTCCGCGCTCCCCGCCCCGGCGCTTCCCGAGGACTGCCTACTTGAGGTACGGCCCGTCGGTGCCGATCTTGCCCGGTGCCGGGTTGCCGGGCAGGTCGAGCACGTAGGCGCGCATGTCGCCCTTGCGGTTCAGGTCGATCGACAGGGTCTGGTTGGTGACGGTCTTCCTGTCTCCGGTGACCGCGTCCACGTACGTCCCGTTGGGGATGCCGGTGAAAGTGGCGCCGGAGGAGACGGTCACCAGGACGAAGCTGTCGGTGGATCCGCTGGTGTAGCGGCGCTTGTAGGCGATCTCGCCGCTCACGCCCTCGGTGGAGTACTGCCCCATCTGGAGCGCCGGGATCGCCCCGCGGATCTGGTTGAGCCGCTGCAGGTGCCTGACCAGCGGCTGGCTCAGCGTCGTCGCGACCGGGCCGGACGCGCCGGAGACCACGCCGTAATCACCGGCGGTGACGGTGCCCTCGATCTTGTCGCCGTAGTAGGCGCGGCCGGTGGTGGCGAGCGGACAGGTGGGCCCGCAGTCGATCTGCTTGCCCTTCTGGAACTCGATCTCCGATCCGTAGTAGAGGGTGGGGATGCCGCGGAAGGTCCACATCAGGCTCATGTTCTCCGCCCACGCGTCGGTGCCGCCGCTGTATCGGTAGCCCGACTTGTTGGGCCCGTAGTCATGGGAGTCGACGTAGACGGCGTTGTAGGTGGCGTCGTTGACGCTGTCGTCGGAGTCCTTGCCGTTGTTGTAGGCGTTGCGCGCGTCGGAGAAGTTCATGTGCATGCGCATGTCGATGATGTTCATGCCGGAGAACTTCGAGTGGTCGGGCGCGTGGTAGGTGTTGCCGTTCAGGAACGCGTTGGTGCTGGTGGGCTGGTTGCCCGTGCCGAGCTGCTCCTCGTAGTCGTACTGCTCGATCGCGGCCTTCTCGTCGTCGGCGCTGTAGTCCTTGCGCTCCTTCCAGGTGTAGAACTGCGCGGAGTGGTTGACCGAGCCGCGGTTCCACTTGTCGTTGACGAACGCGGCGACCTCGCCGAAGACGTAGAAGTCCCTGGCCTTGTCCTCGCCGAACTTCTCCTTGACGTGGTCGTAGATCGCCGGAAGGAAGCGGCGGTTCCAGGTGACGCGGGGGATGTGGATGGCCGTGTCGACGCGGAAGCCGTCGACGCCCATGTCGATGAACCGGTTGTAGGCGTCGATGAGGTACTTCTGCACCTCGGCGTTCTCGGTGTCGAAGTCGGCCAGGTCCTCGTGCAGCCAGCAGCTGCGCGAGTCCTCGCCCTCCCAGTTGCCGATCCAGCACTGGTGGTAGTACTTCGCCGGGAACATCCCGGAGGTCGGGCTCGGCCACTGGCAGTTGTAGATGGTGTATCCCTCGGGGCTGCGAGAGCCGGTCGGCTGCCCCCAGTCGCGGCAGGTGTTGCCCGCCGGCTCCTCGGTCGACCACAGGTCGCCGTTGTACGGCCGGCCCTTGGCCATCTGGTTCTGCGCGGCCGTCATGCCGGGGTCGTCGCCCTGGTGCTCGGCCATCGGGTCGTACTCGCGGCCCGGCTCCTTGGCGCTGTACATCCACTTCCACTGCTCGTCGCGCACGCCGTACACCGTGGGGACGAACAGTCCCTTGGCGCCCCAGCGCGAGCTGTGGTTGTAGACGACGTCCTGGTAGATCTTCAGGCCCTTGGCGTGCGCCTTGTTGATCAGGTCCTGGTAGGTGTGTCCGGGCGTCTCCAGGCGGGTGTCCACCCGGTAGAAGTCCCAGCCGTGGTAGCCGTGGTAGTCGTAGTCGGACCGGTTGAGCACGACCGGGGTGATCCAGATCGCGGAGAAGCCGAGGGCCTTGATGTAGTCGAGCTTCTCGATGAGGCCCTTGAAGTCGCCGCGGAACATCGGGTCGTTGTTCGCCGCGTTGCCGGAGCGGACGTTCTGGCTTCCGCCCCTGTCGTTGGAGGTGTCGCCGTCGTAGAACCGCGCGGTCATGACGAAGTAGATGGAGTCCTTGCGCGGATCGCCGCCGAGCGGGGTGCCCTGGGTGGCCGGTGGCGGCCCGTCGCCGGTCGTGACCGAGACGGTGTCGGTGTAGGCGGATCTGTTGCCCGCGGCGTCAAGCGCCCGCACCTTGTAGGCGTAGGTCGTCTTGGCGTCCAGCCCGGACTCCTTGTGGGACGTGCCGGAGGCCGAGCGGACGACGGGGGTCTCCTCACCCTTGGCCCGGCTGATCTCGTAACCGCTGACGCCCACGTTGTCGGTCGACGCCGTCCAGGTGAGCGAGACGGTCGTGCCCGAGGCGGTCGCGGCCAGGCCCGTTGGCACGCTGGGCGCGGTCGTGTCCGTCGGCTCGGGCGCGCAGGGCTCCGGGGCGTTGGCGCGTACGACACCGTCCTTGACCGTGGTGGTGCCGGTGCCGATGGCGTAGTCGGCGCCGTTGTTGTTGTCCCAGGTGCCCGAGCCGTTGTTGAAGGCGGCCTTCAGCCCGGTCGCGCTGCCGAGGTCGATCGTCTTCTTCGCCCAGTCGGCGCAGGTCTCCTCGTCCATGTCGACACCCGGGACCGTCGTCCACGAGCCGCCGGCGGGCTGATAGTGGATCTTCACGGAGCTCCAGCCCCTGGTCTTCTTGTAGTAGAAGACGGTCGCCTTGCCTCCGCCCGAAGGTGAGGGGGAAGGGGACGGCGAGGCCGTCGCACAGGGGTCGGTGGCGCCGGCGGTCACCACCCCGTTCTGGACGGTGGTGGTGCCGGTGCCGATGGTGTAGTTCTTGCCGCCGTTGTTGTCCCACGTGCCCGAGCCGTTGTTGAAGGTGACCTGGAAGCTGGTGGCCGTGCCGAGGTCGACGGTCTTCTTCTTCCAGCCGGTGCAGGCGGTGTCCATGGCCACGCCGGGGACGGTGGTCCAGGTGCCGTTGATCCCGTAGTGGATGTCGGCGGTGCTCCAGCTCGTCTTGTAGTAGACGGTGGCGGTTTTGTCGCCGGTCAGCGTCGTCGTGGGTGAGGGCGAGGCCGTCGTGCCGGCGCGGATGGCGACGGCGCTCTTGGCCGGGACGGTGACCGTCGCCGCCCCGCCGGAGTTCACCGTCACCGAGCCGCCGCCGGCCACGTTCGGGTACGTCCCGGCGGGCAGACCGGTGGTGAAGGTGCGAGTGACGCTGCTGTTCTCGTTGTTGATCGCCACCCAGCCCTTGCCGCCGCGGCTGAAGGCGATCAGGTTGCCGCCGTTGTCGGTCCAGTTGCCGACCGAGGCGCCCTGGACGACGTTGTAGAAGCCGACCATGCCGGTCATCTCGCGGTCGAAGCAGGTCCACCGGCCGTTGGAGCAGTCGGTGTCGGTGACGAACCCGCCGTTGGCCGACGGCGGGCCGCCGTCCTTGTCGCTCCAGGTGAAGGAGGAGTAGACGCTGGGCTTGCCGTACGGCCAGGCCAGCATGAAGACATTGGCCAGCTTGTAGGTGGCGCCGTACTTGTAGTTGAGGGTGGCGTCGCCCGCGGAGGCGTCCTTGCGTTCGGTGTCGTGGTTGTCGACGAACACCATGGCCTTGTCGCTGCCCACCGACAGGCCCCAGCTCTGGCCGAAGCTCTGCAGCCACTTGATCTGGCCGGTGAACTGCTCCTTGAGCTTGCGACCGTAGACGAACTCGTCCACGTCGCCGACGCCGGTGTACTGGCTCGGCTGGACCGCCTCGTTGGCGCCGTAGATGACCTCCTGGTGGATGTACGGCGCGCCCTTGAGCCTCGACTTGATCGCCGCGAGGTCGCCGGGGCCGATGTGCTTGGCCGCGTCGATGCGGAAGCCGTCCACGCCCAGGTCGGTCAGCTTGTTCATGTACGCGGCGATCTGGTCGCGCACGTAGTCGGAGCCGGTGTTGAGGTCGGCCAGGCCCACGAGCTCGCAGTTCTGCACCCGCCAGGCGTCGTTGCCGTAGTCGGCGTCGTTGATGCCGCAGGTGGGGGAGTGGAAGTCCCAGGAGGAGTAGAGGCCGGGGTAGTCGTACTTGCTGAAGCCGTAGCCGCCGTAGCTGGTGGCGCCCTGCCCGGTCATGTGGTTGATGACCGTGTCAACCTGGACCTTCACGCCCGCGGCGTGACAGGCGCCGACCATGTTCCTGAAGGCGGTCTCGTCGCCGAACTTGCTCGTCAGCACGTATCGAGCGGGCTGGTAGACGTCCCACCACACCGAGCCGCCCTTGGACATCGAGTCGGCGGGCGGGGACACCTGCACCGACCCGTATCCGGCCGGGCCGAGGACCTCGGTGCACTCCTTGGCCACCGACTTCCAGTTCCAGTTCCACAGATTGGCGGTCACGCCGGGGCCGGCCGCGGCGCCGGCGGCGGTTTCGGTGAGCGCGGGCAGCGCCACCGCGGTGCCGGTCGCCGTGGCCGCGGTCAGCGCGCCCACGACGATGGCTTTGTACAGTCTCATAGAGCGGGTCTCCTGGACATGAGATCGGGATCCCGTGACGCGGGCCGGGTGGCGTCAACACCCGGCCCGCTTCCATGTGGAACGCCTGCTCGCAGGCGTACGAATGCTGCGGGTTCGCAGAGGGTTTTCCGGGCGGTCGCGGACAGGGGCGGACCGACGGCCGGAGCCGGCGGAGGGCCGGACGTCACGCGGGAGCCGGACACGGACGAGGCGGGGCGGCGCCCTCGCGCCGCGAGGAGAGGGGCACACCATCGGGGCCTCCGTCAGGTTTCCCAGGTGTTGCCTGGAAGTTACTCACCGGACTCGAGACGTGCAATACCTTGCAGCAAGTTTCAGAAATATTGTTCGGTGTTGTCCCGGAAGGAATGCGTGTTCGTGTGATTCGGACAGTCCGGAATGCCCTTGGGGGACGCCCGTGCGGTCTGTGCGAGGGACTGGGGACGGCGGAGCGAGCGCTCGGCCGGGAGCGATAGCCTCGCGGGGTGAGCCGTACCTCTCGTTCCCGCCGTGCGCCGCGCGCCGGCGAGCCCTGTCCCTGTGGCCTGCCGGCCGTCTACGGCGACTGCTGCGGCCGGTTCCACGCGGGACAGGCCGCGCCGACGGCCGAGGCGCTGATGCGCTCGCGTTTCTCCGCGTTCGCCGTCGAGGACGAGGCGTACCTGCTGCGGACCTGGCACCCCTCCACCCGTCCGGCCCGGGTCGAGTTCGAGCAGGGCATGCGGTGGACCGGGCTGGAGATCGAGGCGGTCACCGGCGGGAGCCCGATCCACACGGACGGCACCGTCACCTTCCGCGCCCGGTACGCCTATGGGGGACAGCCCGGCGAGATGCGTGAGCAGAGCCGCTTCGTCCGTCACGAAGGCGCCTGGGTCTATCTCGACGCCATCGGCGGCTGAGCCCGCGAAGCCAGACGCGGCGCAAATGTTTGTCATTCCGGATTTATGCCGATAGTGGCATTTGAAGGCATAAACGCGTGATGTTCGGTCGGAAGGCATAGCGACAAAAAATGCGTCATCATCCATGCCGCGCTTGGCATGGGCGGGGCTGAGGCCATGGCGTGGGGTATGAGGTCAACGTTGCTTATGTCCGCGACGAAAGCCCATTGCCGCATGGCCTTGGTAGGTAGGTGCGTTCCACGATGTCTCGCCGCTGCACGTCCTGCTCCCGACCGTTTCGGGTTCTGACGGCCCGTCGCCTGACGCTGGCCACTCTCGTGGTCGCGGTCGCGTGGAGCGCCGCGGTCCAGGAGGCCGGCGCGAGCGCGCAGTCCCTGCGCCGTGCTCCGATGAGGGTCGTCACCGGCCACGGCGGTGGCGGGGGCCAGGTGGCGGCGGGCGGGACGGCCACGGCGCGGCAGTTCCAGTCGGGCAACGGCAAGTTCAACCAGAATCTCAATGGCGTGTTCGCCCCGACCTTCATGATCGGCCAGCAGCAGACCGGCATCACGAATGGCGGGCGCATCAGCACCCAGGGCGCCTTCTGCGGTCCCGGCCCCAGGAAGTGCAAGATCTGGCAGAACATGCCCATCAACGCCAATGGCTGGTGATCGCGTTCGAATGCGCGCGGGCCGTCGATTCCGCGAATGCGGGGGTCGCGCTGACTGATATGGCAATGATGCCGTAAGACGCCGCGCGCGCCGGGCGCGGGAAACCGGTGGGTCACTAGCCTGAAAAGGCCTGGGCGAAAAGGGCCGCCCGGAGCATTGCGGCGGCGACTGGCGGGAGCGCGCGATGAAGTGTCAGTGGTACGGCGGGACGGCCACGAGGAAGATCGGCCTGGGTCTCCTCGCCTGCGCGTCGGTCGTGGCGGCGCTGGCCGTCGCCGGCCCTGCCGCCGGGGCCACGCGCGCGCACGGGCGGGAGACGCCACGCCACCAGGAGTCCGGGCCCCGGGCCGTGCGGCCCGGCACGGACGCCCAGCCCGGGCTCACCGCCTCGAGTCCCACGACCAACCGCGGGACGCAGCAGATCACCATCAACGTCGCGAACGGCGGGACCGGCATCCAGAACGCGATGTGCAGGGGCAGCCGGGCGTGTGACATCGCGCAGGCGCTCGGCACGCCCTACGCGGGCGCTTCGCCCGTGCCGGCCCCGGCCCCGCAGGCGTCGCCCAAGGCGAGAGCGGCGGCCCGCGCGGGAGCGGCGCCCCGTGCGGGGGCGGCGAATCGTGCGGGAGCGGCGTCTCGGCATGCGGCGGTCTCTCCGGGCCGGCGGGGGGCCGGCCTCCAGGCGGCGCCGAATCGCGGGCGCGCTGTCCCACGGCCGGCGCCCGCGCCCCGCCCGGTGCCGCCCGTCTCCGGACCGCCCCACCGGTAGCCCTCACCCGCCGGGCGACGGCCGTACGGCCCGCGGCGATGCGGACCCCGGCCCCGCAGCCCGGCCGGAGCCGGGGCCCGAACGCTGCTTCGCCCGCCGTCGGTGGCCAGGACGCGCCAGGCCGGGTGACCACGGGCGGCGTATCGCGCCGGCCTGCCGGACAATGCCCCGGTGAGCGATCTCGACTTCTTCGCCGATTTAGTGATCACGGGCACAGTGCTCGGCCTCGACCACACCAGTCGCCGGGACGAGGTCGAGGAGGTGCTCGGGCGCGACTGCACGTTCGAGGCCCCGTCGGGGATGATCTCCGACTTCGGCCTGGTCGAGTTCGGCTGGTCGCGGGATCGGCCCCGAGACGACTGGAGCGTCGTCTACTTCGGCGCGCAGGCGCACCGGCTCCCGGACCTCACCCGCGAACACATGCCGGCGGCCCTGCTCGGCCGCTACGGCGGTTTCCGCTCCCGGCTCTACGTCGGCGAACTGCGCGCCGCCGTGGAGGCCCGCGGGTTCACGCTGGAAGAGCGCCCCACCTTCAACGAGGGCTGCGTCGACTACTGGGAGCCCACATCGGGGATGGGGGTCGTCGCGGTGACCGACCCGGAGGAGTGGGATGAACCATCGGGCACCGTGCTCAAGATGCTCGGGCCGGGACGCCGGTATTCGTGGCGGTCCTTGGAGGGACGTGAGCAGGCGTTCAGGAGCTACTCCGATCACCTGCTGACGTTGCCGGAGCGCGAGCTGGTCGTCTGGCTGGACAGGCGCGAACCCGGAGGGGAACGTGAGCGCGCCGATTGGTGGGCCTGTCTCCGCGGTACGGTCGCACGCCGCACCGGGGGAGCCCCCGCGGAGAACGCACGGTGGCGGCGGCTCGGGATGGATCTCGACCGGCACGCGGCGCAGCGGGGAGTCGACGCCCCGGACGAGGCGGCCGTCAACCTGATCATCGCGCTTGCGAAGGCGCGCGAGCTGGGCATCGCCGACGGGCTGCCGACGATGGACGACGCAGTGGGACGGTGGCTGGCGGCGACGACCACCTTCGCCAACGCCCTGCGGCTGTGCACGGAGCGGCCCCTGACCCCCGATGACGTGCGGTTGTCCCGCCGCCTGCGCAACCAGATCCATCTCGTGCAGCCTTTCGTGCCGCACCTCGCGTCCGCCGCCCTGGCGGAGGAGATGCGGCGCTGGGCCGGGCTCAAGGGCTCGTTGCTTCGTCTCCCGATGTCGGGGGGTCAGAGCGAGCGGGCGCAGCCGTGAACGCTGGGCTCCGCCGCGGACGCCTCGGTTGGTAATCTCAAGATGAGGAAGGGGTCACGGCCCAGTCCTCCTGTCCACGGCCCGCCAACGAGGAATTCCTCCGAGTCGTCAGGATTTGCGCACCATGTCGAAAGCCGGTCGGTCCCAAGAGGAGATGCGCCGGCGCAACCTCGGCGATCTGCTGCGGCACGTGCACCTGTCCGGCGCGCTGTCCCGTTCGGAGCTGGCCGACCGGATGGGCCTGAACCGCAGCACCATCATGGCGCTGACCGCCGAGCTGTCCGCGGCGGGCCTGGTCAGCGAGGAGCTGCCCGGAGACACCGGCAGGGCGGGCCGGCCGTCGCTGGTGGTGCGCCCGGAGCGCGACCGGGCGCACGTGCTGGCCTTCGACGTCCGGGTCGACCGTCTGGTCGCGGCCCGGGTGGGACTGGGCGGTGAGATCCTCGACCGCCGCGAGGCGGTCAGGCCCCGCGCGGGCGCGGACCTGGAGGACGTCGTCGGCGTGCTCGCGGGCTTCGGCCGCGAGCTGCGGCGCGGCGCACGGCCGGGCTCGGTGTGCGTGGGGGTCGGCGCGGCCTACTGCGGCATGATCAGGCCCGACGACGGCACGGTGCGCTACGGGCCCTACGTGGGGTGGGTGGACCAGGCGTTCGGCGTCGAGCTCGGCTCCCGCCTGGGGCTGCCGGTGCTCGTGGGCAACGAGGCCCACCTGGGCGCGCTGGCCGAACGCGACCGCGGTGTGGGCCGCGGCTTCGACAACCTGATCTACCTGCACGGCGACGTCGGCGTGGGTGGCGGGATCATCGTCGGCGGCAAGCTGCTCGGCGGCGACGGCGGCTACGGGTGCGAGCTGGGGCACATGATGGTGAACCCGTACGACGGGCGGCCCTGCATGTGCGGCTCGCGTGGCTGCCTGGAGGCGGAGGTCGGCGAGCACGCCCTGATCGACGCCGCGGGCCGTTCGGGCGAGCTGAGTGGCCGCGAGGGCGTACGCGCCGTGGTGGAGGCCGCCGGACGCGGGGACGCGGCGGCCGAGGAGGCGCTGCACCGGATCGGCGACTGGCTGGGCATCGGCGTGGCGAACCTCATCAACCTCTTCAACCCCGGCATGGTGATCTTCGGAGGGATGCTGCGGGACGTGTACCCGGGTTCGGCGGCGCAGGTCGGGCGCAGGGTCGAGGCGAACGCCATGGTGATCTCCCGCGAGCAGGTGCGGCTCCGGGTGTCGGCGCTCGGCGACGACGTCACGCTGGTCGGGGCCGCGGAGCTGGCCTTCTCCAGGCTCCTGGCCAGCCCCTTGGAGGTGCTCGCGGAGATGCGGCGTCGAACGGCACACCGGGCGGCGCCCCGGAGGCGCGCGCTGGCGCTCTGAGCGCACGCCGGCACGGGGTTCACGGGAGGACGACGCGTCCGTCCGGGGCCTGATCCTGGTCGTGAGCGGGGAGGAGTGAGGTCTCCCGTGCGATGGCTCAGGTGACGAGCCCGACTCCGCCCAGGATCTCGCCTCCCGGCACGCCGTTCCATTCGGGCTCCACGGTCTCGGGCCGCCACCGGTGCAGCGGCACGACGCCGGGCTCCAGCACGTGGAGGCCGTCGAGGAGGCCGAGGACCTGGGCCGCGGTGCGGGGCACGATGCCGCCCG
Source organism: Microbispora sitophila (assembly GCF_014892245.1). NCBI lineage: Bacteria > Bacillati > Actinomycetota > Actinomycetes > Streptosporangiales > Streptosporangiaceae > Microbispora > Microbispora sitophila. Next base: position 97,778 of record NZ_JADBGC010000025.1, read on the forward strand.
CGGTGGTCGCGGTGTAGACGTCCCGGCCCCGCCTGACCGTGTCGTCGTCCAGGTCGCCCTGGGTGATGTGGGAGACCGCCAGGTGGCTGCCCGGGACGAGCGGCTCGCGGAACGCGCCGACGACGTGCGCCGCCTCCGTGTCGTCGGTCACGAAGTGGAGGACGGCCAGCATGATCAACGCGACCGGCCGGGTGAAGTCGAGGTGGGTGCGGACGCCGGGGTGGCCGAGGATCGACTCCGGTTTCCGCATGTCGCCGTCGATCACGATCGACCGGGGGTTGTCGGCGAGCAGGGCGCGTGCGTGGGCGAGCACGATCGGGTCGTTGTCGACGTAGACGACCCGGGACTCCGGCGCCTCGGCCTGCGCGACCTGGTGGACGTTCTCCTGCGTCGGCAGCCCGGTGCCGATGTCGAGGAACTGCCGGATTCCCGAACGTGCCAGGTGCCGTACGGCCCGCACGAGGAAGGCGCGGTTGGTCCGGGCGACCTCGCGGGCGTTGGGCAGGATCGAGATGATCTTCTCCGCGGCTTCGCGATCGGCCGCGAAGTTGTCCTTGCCGCCCAGGTAGTAGTCGTACATCCGGGCCACGCTCGGCGTGCCGGGGTCCACCACCCACGCGGGAGCCTGCTCCTCGTGCACCCTCTGCCCTCCACTGCTCGGGTCCGGTCCACGGCATGGGACGACGACCATCCTAGGGACTGGAGTGCCGCTTCTGACCGTCTGATCCGACAATCGGCAATGTCGGATGTCCCCTCGGTGTCCGGCCACGGCCTCCTGAGCCGGCGGGATCAGACCTTCTCCGTGGTCCGCCTGGCCGCGACGAACGACGAGATCACGAGCACGGTGAGCAGGCCCCGGTACGCGAGGCCCTTCCTGCCGTGCATGGAGAGGTTCTCGGCACGGTAGGTCAGCGCACCGCGAGTACGGTCAGGCCGGCGACGATCACCCAGAAGGGCGCCATGCTCGACACCTCGACGTACGCGGGGCCGAAGCCGGCCATCGTGAACGCGTCGCCGTGGAAGACCAGGAAGCGGCTGGACTCGAGCGCCGCGATCAGCGACAGGGCGAGTGCGACCCGTGCCCATCCGCGGATGATCGCCACCAGCAGCGCGATCGCGCCGAGGGTCCAGATCGGCCGGACGAGGTGCGGCAGCATCTCGATCTTCATGGCGAACGTGGCCGTCGCGACGGCGAGCACGCCCAGCTGCAGGCCGTCCGCCCACCAGGGCACGCCCCTGGCCCTGGCGTTCCGCGCACGGGCGGCGAAACCGCCGGAGATGAGAGCGAGCACCTCCCGGAGCGGCGGACGCCGCGTATGAGGGCCGGACGCCGCCATCAGGGTGCCGATGAGTTCCTCACCGTGCCACTCTCGATAGACCTTCGGGTAGGCCCGGAGCAGGCGGCGGTAGCGCCGTTCGAGCGCGTGCTCGGCGCTCATGCGCCCACCACCCCGATCTGTGCCGTGACGACCCTGGCGGCCTGCTGGAGCCTCACGGCCTCCTCGCGGACCGCGGCGACGCCGTCGTCGGTGACCCGGTAGTACCGTCTCGGCCGGCCGTCGACGACCTCTTCCCTGTCGACCGCCACCAGGCCCGCCTCCACGAGCCGGTCGAGCGCCCCGTACAGGGTGCCGACGGCGATCTTCACCCGTCCGGCCGACTGCTCACCCGCGCGTTTGATGATTCCGTAGCCGTGAAGAGGGGCCTGTAGGAGCGCGGCGAGGATGAAGTACGTCGCTTCCGTCATCTTGGTCACGGGGGACCATATATCGAGCGCCGATATATGGTCCAGGGCTTCCGCCGGGACCGCACCTGGTACGGGCCCGAGTGGGTAGGGCTCGATATGGGAGGGAGGTGACGGAATGGAGAAGCGCCAGCACGGGCGGACCGGACCTCCGCCCGGCTCCTCGTCGCCGCGCGACCGGTTCTGGTCGGTGTTCTCCCCGACGCCCGAACCGCCGCGCAGCGCCCGCGGCCTGCGGATGGTGCTGGCCGCCTTCGGGCTGGTCGTCTGCGGCTTCATCGCCATCACGGGGTACGCGGCCGGGCTGGTCGTGCCGGCCGTCGTCGCGACCGTGCTCGCGATCGTCGCCGCGGCCGATTTCGTCGTGCTGGTCCGCCGCCGCGCCGGACGGTGAGGAAAGGCCGAGCGGGGGCATTCAAAAATAGAACGCGTTCTCGTACGCTCCGGGGTATGCGTTTCACCTACGCCGAGGCCATGACCGACCCGTCGTACTACCTGCCGCTCGCCCGGGCCGCGGAGGCGGCGGGATACGCGAGCATGAGCGTGGCCGACTCCCTGGTCTACCCCCGGGAGTCGGACGCGAGGTATCCGTACACCGCGGACGGAGACCGGGAGTTCCTGGAGGACAAGAGCTTCATCGAGACGTTCGTCCTCATCGCGGCGATGGGGGCGGTGACGTCGACGATCCGGTTCACGCCGTTCGTCCTCAAGCTCACGGTGCGTCCCCCGGTGCTGGTGGCCAAGCAGGCCGCCTCCGTCGCCTGGCTCACCGGCGGCCGCCTCGGCCTCGGCGTCGGGCTGAGCCCCTGGCCGGAGGACTACACCGTGACGGGCGTGCCGTGGGCGCGGCGGGGCAGGCGGATGGACGAGGCCATCGAGATCGTCCGCGGCCTGACACGCGGCGGCTACTTCGAATACCACGGTGAGTTCTACGACCTGCCGCCGGTCAAGATGTCCCCGGTCCCGGCCGAGCCGGTCCCGATCCTGGTCGGCGGGCACAGCGAGGGGGCGCTGCGCCGAGCCGCCAGGCTCGGGGACGGCTGGATGCACGGCGGGGGAGACCCCGCAGAACTGGACGCGCTGCTCGCCAGGCTCGCCGCGCTGCGCGCCGAGGAGGGCACCGCCGACCGGCCCTTCGAAATCCACGTGATCTCCCCCGACGCCTACCGCGTGGACGGCGTGAAGCGGCTGGCCGACAAGGGCGTCACCGACGTGATCGTCGGCTTCCGCAGGCCGTACGTGAAGGGGCCGGACACCGAGCCGCTCAGCCGGAAGATCGAGCACCTGGAGCGCTTCGCCGAGGCGGTGATCGCCAAGGTCGGTTAGCCTCCCGAATCTCCCGGAGAGTGGACCGGCGCGGCTGCCCGTCACCGCGAGCGGGTGTCCGCCCTCGTCATGAGGCCGGCCCTTCGAGGCGGCCGAGGCGTAGGTAGAACGCGTTCTTGTCAGCGGCCCCGGGTTCGCGCATGCTGGGGCGCATGGATCTGATCGCCCTGGAGGAGATCCGCCAGACCAAGTACCGCTACCTGCGGTGCCTGGACCTCAAGCGCTGGGACGACTTCGCCGACACGCTGACCGGCGACGCCGTGGCGGCCTACGACAATCCGGTCGCCGGCGACCCGCTGCGGTTCGACGGGCGCGAGGCCATCGTCGGCTACATGCGCGCGAGCCTGGGGCCGGAGGTGATCACGACGCACCTCGCCGGTCACCCCGAGATCGAGATCGACGGCGACGACGCGAGGGGCACCTGGTGCCTCGACGACACCGTGCTCATCCCACGCCACCGCCTGATGATCCGCGGATCCGCCTACTACGAGGACACCTACCGGCGCTGCTCCGACGGGGGCTGGCGGATCAGCGGCACCGGCTACCGCCGGACGTACGAGTACACCGTGTCCCTCGACGACCTGCCCAGCCTGCGGTTCACCGCGAACCGCTGGGCCGCGTCCTGACCTTACCGGAGCCGGGACGCGCCGCCGTTCTGTCCGGGACCGTGCCGCCGAGCTCCGCGGTGACGGCGTCGGCCGCGGCCACCAGGGCGGCGCCGCGCCGGGCGATCTCGGCGCCGGTGACGGAGGCGCCGACGTGCAGGGTGAGAACGAGTTCCTGTTCGCCGCCGGGGCCGTACGCGGGCGCGGCGACGAGGTTGACGGGGTGCCTCTTCCGCGGGTTCAGGTCCGCGCCGAGGTAGACGCGCTCGCCCAGGCTCGACACCATCTCGCCGACCAGGGCGCGCACCTCCCGCGGCAGCTCGTACGCCGCCACCCCGGCCATGAGGGAGTGCAGCCGCATCCCGGCCGGGGTGAGGCTCTCCACGAGATACCCCGCCGCCCGGCACTGCCCGACGACCGCGCGCAGGTGCTCGCGGTCCATCCGCACCGGCAGCGTCGGCTCCCTGGCCAGCCAGCGCTCCAGCTCCCGGTCGGGTCCCCACAGCACGTACATCAGCCCGACGGGCGGCGCGAACGGGTAGCGTTCGCCCACCCTCACCGGCGGATCGCCGGGTGGGACGACCGCGTCGAGCACCATGATCTCGTCGCCGACGACGGCCGAGGCGGTGCAGGTGGCGTGATACCGCTCGGCCAGCGGCTCCAGGTGGCGCCGGGCCACGTCGCCGGCCAGGAAACCGCGCCGCGCCGCCCTCCCCGCAGCGATCAGCGCGGGACCGAGGCCGTACGTCAGTGTGGCGGGGTCGCGCACGAGATAGCCGGCGGCGACCAGTTCGGTGAGGATGCCCAGGCACGTGGGCTTGCTGATGCCCAGCTCGCGGGCGAGCGCGGACAGGCCGAGCCCGCGCCCGCCCGCCGCGACCAGATGGTCGAGCACGGCGACCACCCGCCGGGCGGGCGGAGAGCGCCGCGTCACTGCCATTGACCACCCCTAGAACGAGTTCTACTCTCGCGGTGGGGAAAGACTACCGCTTCGGTACATATTTGTACCGTGAACCCGAGGGAGTCCGATGGCCACGGAACCGTTCGCCCGGGCGATCGCCGAGGCCGAGGAGATCATCCGCTCCGCGCCCCACGTGCGGTCCGAGCAGGACCTGGCCGAGGGCCTCGACTACCTGGCGGGCGGCATCAAGGCGGCGTTGCACATGACGTGGGCCTACGACCGCGACTTCCCCTTCTTCGCGGCCTCCACAGGGCCGTACGCCAAGCTCGGCCTGGACAACCCCGACACGCTCTACTTCCACGCCTACATCCGGGACGACGCGGAATACGTGGTCACCGGCCGCCGCGGCACCACGGCCGACCTGAGCTTCCAGGTGCTCGACGGCGACTACTCGCCCGCGCGGTCGCCCGGCAGCCTCACCGCCTTCGACGACCGCGACATCGAGATCTCCCCGGACGGGTCGTACGAGCTGCGCTTCGGCCCGCCCGGCACGGTGGCCCGCTCCACGCCGGGCCCGAACCGCTTCACGCTGGGAACGGGCGCGGCGATGCTGATCGTGCGGGAGGTCTTCTCCGACTGGGAGGCCGAGCGGCCCGGCGAGATCCGCGTCCACCGCGCCGACACACTCGGGTCGGCGCCCCCGCCCCCGGCCGTGGACAGGATGGCCAGGCGCTACGAGGTGGCCGCGAAGATGCTGCTGGGGCGGCTGCGGACGTTCCTGGCGTTCCCGGAGCGGCACTACCTCACGCTGCCGGTCAACACGATGACCGAGCCACGGCCCACGCCCGGCGGCCTCGCGACGCAGTATTCGTCCGTCGGCCACTACGACCTCGACGACGACCAGGTCATGGTCGTCACCGTGCCCGCGGCGGGCCGCGACGTCGCGCCCTACCAGGGGTTCCAGCTCGGCAGCATGTGGTACGTGTCGCTGGACTACATCAACCACCAGACCAGCCTCACCGCCGACCAGGCCCGCCACGACCCCGACGGGAAGATCCGCTACGTGATCGGCGAGCGCGACCCCGGGCTCGCCAACTGGCTCGAACGCACCGGGCACCGCCGCGGCTACCTGCAGATCCGCTGGCAGCGGCTGACCCGCCCACTCGGACCCGGGGACGGCCCGGAGGTGGAGGTGATGCGGTTCGAGGACCTGCCGTCCCGGCTGCCCTACCACGACCGGCAGCGGGTGAGCCCGGGGGAGTGGGCGGCCCGGATCGCCGCCCGGCAGGCCGCCGTCGCCCGAAGGATGCTGGGCTGATGCCGCTGAAGGACCGGGTCGTCGTGATCTCGGGGGTCGGGCCGGGGCTGGGGCGCGGCCTGGCGCTGCGGTGCGCGGCGGCCGGGGCCGACGTGGTGCTGGCCGCCCGCGGCGAGGAGCGGCTCGCCGCGGTGGCGGAGGAGGTCGCGCGGCTCGGCCGCCGCGCCGTGCCCGTGCAGGCCGACGTCACCGACGAGGCGTCGCGGCGGCGGCTGGTCGCGACGGCGCTGGAGACCTGCGGCCGGGTCGACGGCCTGGTCAACAACGCCTTCGCGATGCCGCCGATGACGGACCTCGTCGACGTGGACCTCGGCGCGGTGCGCGCCGCCTTCGAGACCAACGTGCTCGCCGCGTTGCGGCTCACCCAGCTCTTCGCGCCGGCGCTCGCCGAGCAGGCGGGCTCGGTCGTAATGATCAACTCGGCGGTGCTGCGGCACTCGCGGCGCACCTTCGGGGTCTACAAGATGGCCAAGGCGAGCCTGCTCGCCCTCGCCCAGAGCCTGGCCACCGAGCTCGGGCCGCGCGGCGTGCGGGTCAACAGCGTGGCACCCGGCTACATCTGGGCGGACAACCTCAAGCGCTACTTCGAGGCACTGGCCCGGCGGCGCGGCGTCCCCGCGCGGCAGGTGTACGACGAGACCGCCGCCACGCTCGACCTGCGCAGGCTGCCCGAGCCCGACGAGATCGCCGACGCCGCGGTGTTCCTGCTGTCCCCGCTCGCGCGGGCGATCACCGGCCAGTGTCTCGACGTCAACTGCGGCGAATGGCACCACTGACACGTGCGGAGGCGATCGGATGAGCACGGGACGCGACGGCGTCGGGACGATCGAGGACCTGCACGCCTGGGCGAGCGGCGCCACCGGGCTGACCGATTTCGGGGACGACCCTTACCTCGACGGCCTCGGCGTGCTGCTCGAGTCGTACGCCCGGGACGCGGCGCTCACCCCGCAGGGCGCCCGGGCGGCCCGCGCGATGCTGCGCGGCGCGCTGACCGCCCGGCTGCGGTGCGAGGAGGCGTGGCGGCGGCACCCGGAGCACGCGGCCGTGCCGGTCGAGCGGCCGATCTTCGTCACCGGCCTGCCGCGCACCGGCACCACCGCCCTGCACCGGCTGCTGACCGCCGACCCCGCCAACCAGGGGCTGGAGCTGTGGCTGACCGACTCGCCCCGGCCGAGGCCGCCGCGCGAGACCTGGGCGGGCGACCCGGAGTATCGGGCCGCGCAGGCCGCGTACGAGCGGCACCACGTGCGCCATCCGGAGTTCATGGGCGTGCACTACATGTCGGCGGACATGGTCGAGGAGTGCTGGCGGCTGCTCCAGCAGTCGATGCGATCGGTCTCCTTCGAGTGCCTGGCCCACCTGCCCGCGTACTCGGCCTGGCTGGCGGCGCAGGACTGGACGCCCGCCTACCGGCGGCACCGGCGGATCCTCCAGCTCGTCGGACTGGGCGACCCCGGCCGGCGGTGGGTGCTGAAGAACCCCAGTCACCTGTTCGCCCTGGACGCGATCATGGAGGTCTACCCCGGCGCGCTGGTCGTCCAGACCCATCGCGACCCGGTCACCGCAATGGCGTCGATGTGCAGCCTCGCCGCGCAGGCGACCGCCGGGTGGTCGGAGGCCTTCATAGGCGCGGTGATCGGGCGGGACCAGCTCGACCTGTGGAGCCGGGGCCTCGACCGCTTCCACGCCGCTCGCGCCCGGCACGACCCGGCGCGGTTCTTCGACGTGCGCTACGACGAGTTCGTCCGCGACCCGCTCGGCACGGTCGAGGCCGTCTACGCCCACTTCGGGCTGCCGCTCGGCGCCGCCGCCCGTGCGGCGATGGCCCGCCTGTACGACGACAGCCGTACGGGCGAGAGCCGGCCGGCCCACACGTACACGCTGTCCGACTTCGGCCTGAGCGCCGGGGAGATCGACGAGCGGTTCGCCGGCTGTCCCGCCGGGCGCCGGTGATCGTCCCGGCGAGCGCCACGCCCAGGGGCGCGCCCTCGTTCCGGGTGCGGGACAAGCTGCTCGCGGCCGCGCTGCTCGACCTGGCGGGCCGGGGCGGCGGCCCCGCCCGCCGACGTCAGCTCGGGCTGGGCGAGACAAGGCCCAGCTCCGGCAGGCCCAGCAGGGCGCCCCGGGTGAGGAGCTCGACCAGCCAGATCACGGGCAGGGTCCCCACCGTCGCCGCCGCCCAGGTGGGCCACATCGAGATCCGCCAGGCCGTCAGGGCGAAGAGCGGAACGCCGAGCAGGAGGAACAGGAGTATCCAGGCGTCTCCGAACAGTCCGGTACGCGCCGCGAGGGGCGCCCCGGCGACCGCGGCGACGAGCGGCCCGGCGACGCCGAGCAGGAACGACAGTCGCCGACCCAGGCTCGGGTCGGCGCGGCTCGGGTCGGCGCGGCTCGGGTCGGCTCGGCCCAGGCCGGTGCCTGTCGGAACGAATCCCCAGAAGGCGACCGCGAGCGCCGCCAGCGACAGGAACCAGCTCCCCGCCGCGATGCTCATGGACGTGTCGTACGTGGGGGAGAAGTTCCTGTTCCCATAGGTGATCGCGCCGACCAGCGCGGCCACGCCGAACATCGTGGTCAGGACGGCCGCCGCCGCGGATCCGGCGACGGCGAGCGCCGGCCGGCCTGCCGTCACTGGTCCGGACGGCTCGCCCGGCGGCGGGGACTGTACGGAGAGTCTCTCGGCCGCCGGAGAAACCGTCTGACGACCGGTCGCGGCCGCGTGCTCTCCGGCGGCAGGGACGCGAGGGGGCACAGGCGGCGGCCCGGAGGCCTCCGGCGGGGTGAGCGCGTCCGCCCCCGACGAGGCCGGTGCCGTCGCAAGCGCCGCCGTCGTCGCAGCGGGAGCTCCGGTCTCCGTTTCTGGCGACTCTGATGGTGCCGGCGGTTCCGGCGGTTCGGGCGGTTCGGGGCCGAGGGCGCGCGCACCGGCCGGTTCGGCCGCTTCGGGTCGCTCCGGCGGTTCGGCGGGCTCGGGCGGTTCCGGTGATGCGGGCGGTTCGGCGCCGAGGGCGCGCAGCCTGGCGGTGGCGGCCGCGGAGACCATGCGGCTGTCGTCGTCGGCCAACCGCAGGAGCGCCTCGCGCGCCCGGGCCCTGACCAGGTCGTTGCCGATCCGGTGGAGATGGTCGAGCGTGTCCACGGCGTTCAGCCGGTCCCCGGCCATGGGGCTCGTGAGGGCGTGGACGATGTGCGCAGGCAGCGACCAGTTCACGTTCCGGGCGATGACGGTGCGGCCTTCGACGTTGTCCTGCCGCTTGGGCCGTTGCTGCGGCATCTCGGCCACGACGCGGTCGTAGACGTAGCCGTACAGTTCGTCGAGCGTGATGTCGCCGTCGCCGTCCAGGTCGGCCCGGCCGGTGCGCAGCCCCTCCACCAGGTGGCGGGTGAACACCGATCGCGGAGCCTCCCCGTGCACCCGGTCGCCCTCGAAGGCGTACTGGGTGGCGTCGGTGGCGGTGAGGACGGTGCGGCCGCGCCCCCGGAACTGGTCCAGCGCGTGCACGTCGTCACCGGCCTTGGCCAGCCGTCCGGCCGGGTAGGCCCCGCTGTAACAACAGTCGAGGATGAGGACCTTCCGGCGTGACGCGCATGCCTCCATCGCGTAGTCGATCTGCTCGCCGGATATGGCGGTGAAGATCAGACTGTCCCGCCGGGTGTCGCGCGTGGTCAGGTAGAGCCGGCCGTCGTCGTCCTTGAGGCCGTGACCCGTGAAGTACAGCAACGTCAGGTCGTCGCCGCGCCGGTCGCGGTACAGGTCGGCGATGGCCTCTCCGACCCGGTGGTTCGGCTCGTTCACCAGCGTGGTGACCTCGAAGCCGCCGATCTCCGGATCCCGGAGTACGGCGGCGAGCGTCTCGGCGTCGTGGGCCGGAGCCGTCAGGCGACGCAGACCCGCATCGTCGTACAGGTAGGTGGCGATCAGCAGCGCCAGCCGGCGGCCCATGCGCTATCCGCCCGAGTGCCGCCGGATGAAGGCGCCGATCAGCTCGCGCCGCTCGGCGGCCGTGGCCCGTTCGAGTTCGAGGGAGTCGCCGTCGACGGTGACCACGATCCGGTGCCGCGCCGACTGCCGGTCGAGCCAGTTCTGCAGCACGCCGACCAGCGAGGTGAACACGCCGCCGGAGGCGCTGAAGGCCACCAGGAGCGCGCCCACGGTGACCGGGTCGGGGCTTTTCGCCCCCTCGGGAGCCGGGACGCCGGGCGCCGTCCGGATCGACTCGACGCCGGCCTCGCTCAGCTCCCGGCGGAGCCTCCGGGTGAGCGGTCGTGCAGGTCGGCGTCCACGTCCGCGTCCGGCAACAGCTCCACGCGCATGCCGATCACGCCGCCGGCCTCCGGACTTCCGCTCATCCCCGCCCCCTCGCCCGCGCCGCGCGGCCGGAGCCCGTGTGTCGCCCTGCTATCGTCGGCCGCCCCCGATGCCCTTACAACACGCGCCGTTACAGCACGCCCCGTCACAACACTCGGCGGCCACCGCTTCGGCGGCGGGGGGTCAGCCGGCGGCGAGGGCTCCCATGATGCGGTCCTCGCTGACCTCGGGCCCGGCGAGCTCGCCGACGACCGCGCCGTCCCGCAGGACCACCACACTGTCGCAGTTCTCCACCAGCTCCGACACGTCGGAGGAGATCAGCAGGATCGCCAGCCCGTCCACCGCCAGGTCGTCGAGGAGCGACCGCATGGCCAGCTTGGTCGCGATGTCGACGCCCCGGCTGGGCTCGTCCAGCAGCAGCACCTTCGGGTGCATCGCCAGCCAGCGGGCCAGCAGCACCTTCTGCTGGTTGCCGCCGGACAGCTCCCCGGCCGCCTGCCGGGGCGAGACGGCCTGGATGCCCAGCCGCCGCATGAACGTGGCGACGATCCGGTCCAGGTGCGCGTCGGAGACGATCCCCGCGCGGGACAGGCGAGGGAGCGCGGCCAGCGCGATGTTGTCGCGGACCGACAGGGTCGGCACGATGCCCTCCACCCGGCGGTTCTCCGGCACGAGCCCGACTCCGGCGCGGATCGCGTTCCTGATCGACCATTTGCCCGCGGGCGCGCCCGCGATCGTCACCTGGCCCGCGTCCACGCGCAGCGCGCCCGCGATCGCCTTCGCGGTCTCGCTGCGCCCCGCGCCCCGCAGCCCGCCGAGGCCGACCACCTCTCCCGTACGCAGGGCGAGGGAGACGTCGCGGAGCACGTGGCGGCGGGTCAGCCCCCGGGCTTCGAGCAGGGGCTCGTCAGCGGGCGGCCCGGCGGGCTCGCCGGTGACGGCGTCCGCCCCCGCGGCGTGGAAGGGCCGGCCGAGCAGGAGCGAGACCAGCCTGCGGCGGTCGAGGCCGGCGAGCGGTCCCGTGTGCACCACCCGGCCCTCACGCAGCACGGTCACCCGGTCGCAGATCTCGTAGAGCTCGTCGAGCCGGTGGGTGACGTACAGCACCGCCCGGCCCTCGTCGCGAAGCCGGGCGATCGCGCCGAACAGGACGTCCAGCTCGTCGCGCTCCAGCGCGGAGGCGGGCTCGTCCATCACGACCAGCCGCGCGTCCGCGGACGCGGCCCTGGCCAGGGCGACGAGCTGACGCGCGCCGTCGCCGAGCGAGCCGAGCGGTCGGCGCGGGTCGGCGCGCAGGCCGTAGGAGGACAGCAGCTCGGCGGCCCGCGCGTGCATGGTCGCGAAGTCGATCAGGCCGAAGCGCCCGCGCGGCTCCCGGCCGAGGAACAGGTTGGCGGCGATGCTCATCGTGGGGACGAGCCCGGCATCCTGGTGGATCGTGGCGATCCCGAGGCGGGCCGCCTCGGCGGGGGAGGAGAGGGAGATCTCCTCCCCGAGGTGGCGCAACCGGCCGGCGTCCGGCCTGCACACCCCCGAGAGCACCTTGACCAGGGTGGACTTGCCCGCGCCGTTGCCGCCGACGAGCGCGTGGACCTCCCCGGCCCGCAGGGCCAGGGTGACGTGGTCGAGCGCGGGCGCGCCTTGAAAGCTCTTGCAAATACCTGCGGCCTGCAGCACGGTTGCCTCCGCCTCGAATGGTGAGCCCGGCAGGAAACAAACCCGTAACGGGGCCGTCACATTCGATCAAATCTGAGCAACGTGCAGGCGGACGCCCTTGCCGCCCAGCTCGTCGAGCACGTCACGCGGGGCGGCGTCGTCGGTGACCAGATGGTCGATCTGCTCGGCGGACACGGTCTGCACCATCGCGTCGATGCCGATCTTGGTGTGGTCGGCCAGCACGACGACCTCCTCCGCTGCGGCGGCCAGGGCCTGGTCGACACAGGCGACCTGCATGTTCGGGGTCGACAGGCCGCGGTCGGCGGTGAGCCCGTTCCCGGAGATGAAGGCCCGGCGCACGCGCAGCCCGGCGAGTGACCGCTCGGCCGCGCTGCCGACGAGGGCCAGGATCGGCCCGCGCAGCGTGCCGCCCGTCAGCATCACCTCGATGCGCGGGGAGTTGGCGAGCGCCTGGGCGACGAGCAGCGAGTTGGTGACCACGGCGAGCTCGGTGTGCCTGCTTAGCCTGCGGGCGAACTCCTGGGTGGTGGTCCCCGGGCCGATGACGATCGCGTCCCCGTCCTCGACCAGCGACGCGGCCAGGTCCGCGATGGCGGACTTCTCCGCGGAGGAGAGCGTCACCTTCTGGACGTAGCTGGCCTCCCTGTTCAGGTCGCCGGGGAGGGTGGCGCCGCCGTGGTGCCGGTTGAGCAGGCCCTCCGACTCCAGCGCGCGCAGGTCGCGGCGAACGGTGACCTCCGACGACTGCACCGCCTGGGCGAGCTCGCGCAGCGAGACGGCGCCGTTGGCCCGCACCAACTCCAGAATGCGCTGGCGGCGCTCGGCCGCGAACACGGGCCGGCGCCCGTCGCTGTCCGTGTCGACCACGCCCCCACCCTCCGCTGTGACCGGTTCCGATCATAGTCGACCAGCCAAACCCCCGCAGGGCTGACCGGAAATGAACGAATCTGATCCAATCCCTTGACCGGATGCCGCTCGCGGTGCTTATTTGAGGGCGATAACCGACTCGATCCTGTCCGAATCTGATCGGTCCCGTTCGGAAGGTGCGTTCCCCGCGTGCCCGGCGTCCGCGGGCCCGATCTCGACCCTCCCCCCACGTCATGGCAGGTGGTCGCCGGCGCGCCGCGAAGCGCACCGCCGCGCCGGCCGGACGCGGCCACGCCGTACGGCGCGTCCGCCCGGCCCTGCCCGCAGGAAAGGATCCCTGTGAGAAAGCCCATCCTCTTACTGCTGGCCGCCGTTCTCGGCGCCGTCTGGCAGGTCGCGGGGCAGGTCCCCGCGACCGCCGCCGGCGCCGAGCGGCACGGCCTGCGCGGCGACTACTACCTGTCCTCGGCGGCAGGGAAGTTCGACTTCGCCCAGCTCAAGGCCACCGTGATCGACCCGGATCTCGAGCTGCCCGACCTCAACCCGGTCTTCACCTCACTGACCGGCCGGGAGGACGACGTCACCGTGCGGTGGACGGGCCGCATCCAGCCCGCGTACTCCGAGGCGTACACCTTCTCGATCATCGGGGACAACGGCTTCCGGCTCTGGGTGAACAACACGCTCGTCATCGACCACTGGGTGGACGACTGGGATAAGGAGCAGACCGGCACCCCGATCACCCTGCAGGCCGGCCAGAAGTACGACATCAAGGTCGAGTATTTCGAGCACTTCGGCGGCGCCAACCTCCACCTGCGCTGGCAGAGCGCCAGCCAGCCCAAGCAGGCCGTGCCGGCGGAGGCGTTCTACCTGCCCGAGGGCTTCGACCCGCCGGGGCCCGACAGCGCCGCCGTCGACGCGGCGGGCGACACCGCCACCCTCGACTTCGGCGACACCACGCTCGCGGCGCTTCCCGCAGGCGCCGCCGAGCACTTCGGCCTGACGGTGGCCGGCACGAAGTGGCAGGTCGCGTCGGCCGCCCTCGACGGGACCACGAAGGTCAAGCTGAAGCTCGGCTTCCCCATCCCCCGTCTCGCCGCCGACATCCGGGCCTCCTACGACGGCAAGGGCGGCCTCGCCAAGGCGGACGGCACCGCGATCGAGGCGTTCACCTGGGTCCCGGTGTCCAACGGCTCCACGTACGTGCTGAAGACCCGCTGGTCCGGCGACGTGGACGCGAACAACCCGCTGCCCGAGTACCCCCGCCCGCAGCTCGTCCGCGACCGCTGGCAGAACCTCAACGGCACCTGGCAGTTCGCCGCCGCCAAGGACGGTGAGGCGCCGCCCTTCGGCCGCGACCTCGGCGAGCGGATCGTCGTGCCCTACCCCGTGGAGTCGAGCCTGTCCGGCATCGGCCGCCACGAGGACCGCATGTGGTATCGCCGCACCTTCGAGGTGCCGGCCTCCTGGAAGAAGGACCGCGTCCTGCTCCACCTCGACGCCGTGGACTACGAGTCGGTCGTCTACGTCAACGGCAAGCAGGTCGGCACCCACAAGGGCGGCTACGACAGGATCACCGTGGACGTGACCGACGCGCTCACCCGCAAGGGCCCGCAGGAGCTGGTCGTCGGCGTGACCGACCCGACCGACAACGGCCGCCAGCCCATCGGCAAGCAGCGGCTCAACCCGGGCAGCATCTGGTACACCCCCGCCTCCGGCATCTGGCAGACGGTCTGGATGGAGCCCGTCGACAAGACCCACATCGAGGCCGTGGACACGACCCCCGAGGTGCTCGGGCAGTCCCTGCGGGTGAAGGTCAGGGCGAGCGGCGACGCCACCGCCGTCGTCACCGCCCGCGCCGGCAAGCGCGTCATCGGCAAGGTCTCCGGCCCGACCGGCAAGGAACTGGCGGTGCCGATCCCGGACCCCCACCTCTGGACGCCCGAGGACCCGTACCTGTACGACCTCACGGTCGAGCTCAAGGGCGGCGACAAGGTGGAGAGCTACTTCGGCATGCGCTCCATCTCGGTCGGCCGGGTGAACGGCACGACCCGGGTCCTGCTCAACGGCGAGCCGGTCTTCCAGTTCGGCCCGCTCGACCAGGGCTACTGGCCGGACGGCATCTACACCGCGCCGACCGACGAGGCGCTGCGGTACGACCTGGAGCAGACCAAGGCGCTCGGCTTCAACATGGTGCGCAAGCACATGAAGGTGGAACCGGACCGCTGGTACGCGTACGCCGACAAGCTCGGCCTGCTCGTCTGGCAGGACATGCCGTCGATGTTCGGCGCGGCGAGCGCGGCCGACAAGACGCAGTTCGAGAGCGAGCTGAAGGAGATCGTCGACGAGCACCGCAGCAGCCCGTCGATCGTGATGTGGGTGCCGTTCAACGAGAGCTGGGGCCAGTACGACATCTCCAGGATCGCCGACTACGTGAAGAGCCTGGACCCCTCCCGGCTCGTGGACAACATGAGCGGCATCAACTGCTGCGGCGCCCAGGACGGCGGCAACGGCGACGTGATGGACTACCACATCTACCCCGGACCCGGCAGCCCCGGTAAGCCCGGCTTCTTCCGGGCGTCGGTGCTCGGCGAGTACGGCGGGCTCGCCCTTCCGGTGGTCGGCCACACCTGGACCGGCGGCGGCTGGGGCTACGCGGTCGAGGCCGACGGCGAGGCGCTGACCAAGCGCTTCCTGGAGATGGACGAAGCCCTGCGCAAGCTGCACGCCTGCAACGGCCTGAGCGCGGCCGTCTACACCCAGACGACCGACGTGGAGACCGAGATCAACGGCCTGATGACCTACGACAGGGCCGTGACCAAGCCGGACGTCAAGCGCCTCCACGACGCCAACACGGCGCTCACCGGAGAGATCCTCCCGGCCTGTGCGTGATTCCTGTTCTTGATGCCCGCGCCTGAGTGAGGCCTCCCGCGGCCATGCCTGACCGCCGACCCGCTCGGCGCCGCCGCGGCCCGGACGGCACGTCCGGGCCGCCACCCCCCACCACCGGCGGCGCGTCGTCCTCCGGTTCGCCGGACGCGCCGCGGTACCCCCCGATCGGAAGAAGGATCACCATGAAGTCCTATCCCCGCACGGCCGTCGTCGCCCTCGCCGTGCTGCTCGGCGCGGCCGGCTGCGCCAAGTCGGAGACCCAGGCCACGGCGGGCCCCAGCGGCGCGGCCTCCGCGCAACAGCAGGTGGTGCAGACCCCGGCGGGCTCGGCCGGCCCGACCTGCACGCTGGACCAGTTCGGCGGCACGAAGTTCGACCTGAAGACCGCCACGGTCGGCTTCTCCCAGTCGGAGAAGGAGGCCAACCCGTTCCGCATCGCGGAGACCAAGTCCATCAAGGACGAGGCGGCCAAGCTCGGCATCGCCGACCTCAAGGTCACCAACGCGCAGTCGCAGTTCTCCAAGCAGATCACCGACGTGCAGCAGCTCATCGCCCAGGGCGTGAAGCTGCTCGTCATCGCGCCGCTGAACTCCGACGGCTGGGAGCCGGTGCTCCAGCAGGCCGCCGCCAAGAAGATCCCCATCATCACGGTCGACCGCAAGATCAACGCCAACGCGTGCAGCGACTACCTCACGTTCATCGGCTCGGACTTCTACGAGCAGGGCAAGCGGGCCGCCGACCAGATGATCACCGCGCTCGGCGGCAAGGGCAAGGTGGCGATCCTGCTCGGCGCGCCGGGCAACAACGTCACCACCGAGCGCACCAACGGCTTCAAGGACCGGATCAAGGAGAAGGCGCCCGACATCCAGATCTCCTTCGAGCAGACCGGTGAGTTCGCCCGGGAGAAGGGCCAGCAGGTCACCGAGCAGCTCATCCAGTCCAACCCGGACATCAACGGCATCTACGCCGAGAACGACGAGATGGCGCTGGGCGCGGTGACCGCGCTGAAGGGCGCGGGCAAGGACCCGGGCGCCATAAAGATCGTCTCGGTCGACGGCACCCGCAGCGCCGTCCAGGCCATCGCCGACGGCTGGCTGCACGCGGTCGTCGAGTCCAACCCCAGGTTCGGGCCGCTCGCCTTCGAGACCGCGCAGAAGTTCCTGGACGGCCAGCCGATCCCGGACAAGGTCATCATCTCCGACCGCGAATACGACGGCTCCAACGCCGAGGCGTCCCTCGGCGAGGCCTACTGACCCGCCGAAGCCCGTCACGGACGCCCGCGAAGGTCCGCGCGCGTCCCGGGCCTCCGCGCGCACGCGCGCGGAGGCCCGCGCGAGGAAGGGAACTCATTGAGCCAGTCCGCTGCACCGGTGCTCGAGGCCAGGCAGATCAGCAAGCGCTTTCCCGGCGTGGTGGCCCTCGACCGCGTGTCCCTCGCCCTCTTCCCCGGCGAGGTGCACGCCCTCGTGGGCGAGAACGGCGCGGGCAAGTCCACGCTGATCAAGGTCTTCACCGGCGTCCACCGCCCGGACGGCGGTGAACTGATCTACAACCGGTCGCCGGCTGCCTTCGGGACGCCGCTCGACGCGCAGCGCGCCGGGATCTCGACCATCTACCAGGAGGTCAACCTCGTCCCGATGATGAGCGTGGCCCGCAACCTCATGCTGGGGCGCGAGCCGCGCGGCCGTCTGGGCGTCATCGACACCGCAAGGATGTACGGCGAGGCGGAGCGGATCCTCGCCGGATACGGCGTCGTCACCGACGTGCGCCGCCCGCTGCGCACCCTCGGGATGGGCGTCCAGCAGATGGTCGCCCTGGCCAGAGCCGTGGCGATCGACGCCCGCGTGGTCATCATGGACGAGCCCACCTCGTCCCTGGAGCCGCGCGAGGTCGAGACGCTGTTCTCGGTGATCAGGAAGCTCAGGGACGACGGCATCGCCGTCGTCTACGTCAGCCACCGCCTCGACGAGCTGTACGAGGTGTGCGACCGGGTGACCGTGCTGCGCGACGGACGGGTCGCGCACACGGGCTCGCTCGCCGAGCTCGAACGGCTGAAGCTCATCGCCCTGATGCTGGGCCGCGACCTCGACGAGGTCAGGACGAGCGGCCTGACCAGGTTCTCCCGCGACCGCCGCCAGGCCCGGGGACGGGACGGCGCCCGGCCCGCCGTACAGGCCGAGGGGCTGACCCGGCGGCAGGTGCTGCACGGGGTGGACGTCTCGGTGTGGCCGGGGGAGGTCGTCGGCCTCGGCGGGCTGCTGGGAGCGGGCCGCAGCGAGACGGCCAAGGGCATCGTCGGCGCGCTCCCGCTGGACGCGGGCCGGGTGCTCGTCGCAGGCCTGCCCCTGCGCACCGGCTCGACCACGGCGGCGATCAGGGCCGGGGTCAGCCTGCTGCCCGAGGACCGCAAGGCCGAGGGCATCATCCCGGCGCTGTCGGTCCGGGAGAACATCGCGCTCGCCGCCCTGCCCTCGCTGTCGCGGGCCGGCGTCGTGTCCGACGCCAGGATCGACAAGGTGGTCGAGGTCTTCATGCGCCGGCTCAGGATCAAGGCGGCCTCGCCGCACCAGCCGGTGCAGGAGCTGTCCGGCGGCAACCAGCAGAAGGTCCTGCTCGCGCGGTGGCTCGCCATCCGGCCGAAGATCCTGCTGCTGGACGAGCCCACCCGCGGCATCGACGTGGGCGCCAAGGCCGAGGTGCAGGCCCTCGTGGACGAACTGGCCGAGGAGGGCCTGGGCGTGTTACTGATCTCGTCTGACCTGGAGGAGCTGGTGGAGGGCGCCGACCGGATCCTGGTGCTTCGCGAGGGCGCCGTCGTCGGCGAGCTGTCCGGCGACGACGTCACGGAGGACAGGATCATGGCGTCCATCGCCGAACGAGGAGCGGAGTCCGATGGCTGAAGCGGTCGCACCGCCCGGGCGGCGGATGCTCGCCTGGGCCCAGGAGTACGGCGTCTACGCCGCGGTCGGCGTCCTCCTGCTGTTCAACGTGCTGTTCACCCCCCACTTCCTCGACGTGGCGAACTTCCGCACCCAGCTCGTGCAGGTCGCCCCGATCGTGATCGTGTCCCTCGGTATGGCGCTGGTCATCGGCACCCAGGGCATCGACCTGTCGGTCGGCTCGGTCATGTCGCTGGCCGCCGCGCTCGTCGCGCTCTACCTCGGGTACGGCGCGTGGCCCGCGCTGCTTGTCGCCCTCGTCGGCGGAGCCGTGGCCGGGACGGCGGGCGGCGCGCTGGTCGCCTACGTGGGCGTGCAGCCGATCGTGGCCACGCTCGCGCTGCTGGTCGGCGTCCGGGGCCTGGCCAACGTGCTCGTGCCGCAGCTCGTCGAGTTCCGCAACCCCGACCTGATCGCGCTCGGCAGCAGCTCGCTGTCCGGCGTACCGGTCATCGTGGTCATCGCGGCCGTGCTGACGCTGCTGATGGCGTTCCTGGTCCGCAGGACGACGTTCGGCAGGCAGGTGGTCGCGATCGGCGGCAACCGCGCGGCCAGCGAGCTGTCCGGGCTGCCCGTCCGCCGGGTGCTGCTGCTGGTCTACGTGATCTCCGGGGTGCTGGCCGCGCTGGCCGGGGTGCTCGCGACCGCGCGGCTGCAGGCGAGCGATCCGACCTCGCTCGGCCTGTTCATCGAGCTGTCGGCCATCACGGCGGTGGTGGTGGGCGGCACGCCGCTGAGCGGCGGGCGGATCCGGGTGCTCAGCACGGTCATGGGCGCGCTGCTCATGCAGTTGCTGTCGGCCACCCTCATCAAGCACAACCTGCCGCAGTCGTGGACGCAGATCGTGCAGGCGGTCATCATCCTGGCCGCCGTTTACGCCACCAGGGAGCGAGGAACCCGATGACCGCATCACCCGGACGCGAGCAGGTGAGCCGCGTCCTGCAGCAGCACGGCGCGCTGATGGTGCTGGCGGCGCTGGTGATCGTCGGCAGCGTCGCCTTCGACTCCTTCGCCACCGCGGGCAACGCCGCCAGCGTCCTCGTCTCCTCCTCGTTCACCGCGATCATCGCCATCGGCATGACCTTCGTGATCATCAGTGGTGGCATCGACCTGTCGGTGGGGTCGCTGTTCGTGTTCGGCGGGGTCCTCGCGGCGTACGGCTCGCAGTACGGGCTGTTCGTCGCGCTGGCGCTGCCGCTCGCCGCGTGCGGGCTGGTGGGGCTGCTCCAGGGGCTGCTCATCGCCAGGACGGGGATGGCGCCGTTCATCGTCACCCTGGCCGGGCTGCTGGGCGTGCGCGGGCTGATGCTGGCGATCTCCAATGAGGGCGCCACCACCTACCTCGTGAAGGACTCCGCGTTCGCGCGGCTCGGCCAGGGCGGCATGTTCGGCCTGACCTGGCCGGTCTACATCACGGCGCTCCTGGCGGTGGCCGCCATCGTCCTGCTTCAGCGGACGGCCTTCGGCCAGAACGTCTACGCGGTCGGCGGCAACGAGCAGGGGGCCGCGCTGATGGGCGTGCCGGTGGCGCGGACGAAGGTCTTCGTCTACCTGATGTCGGGCCTGCTCGCGGGCCTCGCCGGGGTGCTGAACGCGGCCCGGCTCTCCTCCGGCGTCACGATCCTCGGCATCGGCCTGGAACTCGACGTGATCGCCGCGGTGGTGATCGGCGGCACGCTGCTGACCGGGGGAGCGGGCGGCATCACCGGCACCATCGCCGGCGTGCTGCTGCTCGGGGTGATCCAGAGCCTGATCAACCAGGTGGGCAACCTGACGTCGGCCTTCCAGCAGGTGGTCAGCGGCCTGTTCCTCGCCCTGGTCGTGGTGGCCCAGCGGCTGCTCGGCAGAGCCCAACGGCTCGGCTGAGCGGACAGACGCCGCACAGCCACCCCTCGGGCTGGGCCCGGTCCGACGGACCGCCTCGGTCAGGCGGCCGCGCCCGGGCCTGGCAGCGGATCGACGTCGCCGCCGTGCATCGGCTCGCCGCAGTGGGCGCAGCGCAGCTCGACATGGCTGATCTCACCGCACGCGTGATGGCGGTAGAGCACCGGCGGCCCGGCCTCGCCCGCGAGCCACCGGTCCCCCCAGCCGGCCATGACCATGAGCAGGTCGACCAGCTCGGCGCCCTTGGGCGTCAGGTGGTACTCGTAGCGCGGCCGCCGGTCGTAGGGGCGGCGCTCGAGCACGCCCTGGTCGACGAGGTAGGCGAGCCGCTCGGTCAGCACCTTGCGCGAGATCCCGAGGTCGGCCTGGAGCTGGTCGAACCGGCTCATGCCTACCCACACATCACGCAGGATCAGCGGCGACCACGGCTCCCCGATCACGTCGAGGGTGCGCGCGATGGAACAGGCCATCTCCCCGAAGTTCGTGCGTTGCATGAAACCAGTCTAGCAGTCGGGTTCCCTAAAGGAACTCGGGCTGTTACGGTCATGGAGTCTCTTCAGGGAACTCAAAAAGGGAGTCGGCGAGATGAGCAAGGTCTTCAGCGCCCTCGCGGTGTCGGTCGACGGATACATCACCGGGCGTGACCCGGGCGCGGGGCGCGGGCTGGGCGACGGAACGATGCTGTTCGACTGGTACTTCGACGGCGACACGCCCAGCCGGGTGTTCGACGGGTTCACGCTGAGCGGGCCCAGTGCCCGGGTCTTCGACACTCTCGCCGGACGCGTGGGCGCGGTCGTGGCAGGGCGCAACACCTACGAGGACTCCGGCCGTTTCGGCGGCGGCAGCCCGCACCCGGCGGCCCGGCTGTTCGTCCTCAGCCATCGGGCGGCGCCCGAGATCGGCGAGACGCAGACCCTGGTCACCACCGGCATCGAGGACGCGATCGCGGCGGCGCGCGAGGCCGCCGGCGGCAAGGACGTCGCCCTCATGGGCGGCGGCGTGCTGACGTCCGCGCTGGAAGCGGATCTGGTCGACGAGGTGATCCTCCACCAGGTGCCCGTTCTGCTGGGCTCCGGTCACCGTTTCTTCCAGGCGCTCCCCAAGCACGTGCACCTCCGTCTGCTGGAGGCCGTCCCGGCCCCCGGCGTGACTCACCTCCACTACGAGGTGGCCCGATGATCCTCGTGATCACCGTTCAAGGCGGTCGCCTGCACGGCGCGCCGACAACCAGCCGCTGAAGGAGTGCACCCATGCTCGACCCCGACGTGCGCCGCGTACTCGACGGCACTTCGATCGCGCACCTCGCCACCGTCCTCCCGGACGGCTCGCCCCACACCACTCCCGTCTACGTCGGCACCCAGGGCGACCGGATCGTCTTCTTCACCGGCCCGGGTACGCGCAAGGCACGCAACCTTCGCCGCGACCCCCGGCTGGCGCTGTCCATCGCACCCGTGGACAACCCGTTCGAGCCCGTTGTCGTCCATGGGAAGGCCGTCGAATGGATCGAGGGCGACGCGGCGTGGGAGATCGTCGACCGGCTGGCCACGAAGTACACCGGTGCGCCCTACCCTCGGGGGCAGGAGCGCATCGTGATCGCCATCGAGCCCGAGCGGCAGACCGTCGGTATCGGCTGACCGGCCGCTTCCCGTCCCCCACCACGCCCGCTGGCTCAGGCCGCCGCGCCGTCCGATCCGCCCAGCTCCACCAGCTCCCGCAGGGTCGTATGGGGGATGTCGATGCCGGCGAAGGTCAGGAACCGTCCCATCGGCATCGACGAGGCCATCCGCAGCCCGTTCTCGTCGTCCTCCTCGGGCCGCTCGCTCTTCCCGCCGGTGAGGACCCGCACGAGAGCGGGCCCGGCGAGCGGATGCGAGAGCCACTCGCCGAGCGTCGAGTCGAGCGACACCACGGGGACGACGGAGTCGCCGTCGAGACTGATCGTCGTCTCGGCCACGACGGACGAGGCGTTCTCGCCGATCTGGATCGTGTAGTCGCCCGGCGCGACGACCCACCGGCCGAGCGGGACGTCGTAGTACGCGAACGCCCGCCGGTCGAGGGAAAGGGTGATCGTGCGCGACTCGCCGGGGGCGAGGGAGACCTTCGTGAAGGCCCGCAGCTCCCGGGCGGGCCGCCGTACGGGACCCGCGGTGGTGGACACGTAGACCTGCACGACGTGCTTGCCCGCCCGCTCGCCGGTGTTGGTCACCCTCACGGTGACGGTCGCCGTGTCGTCGCCCGTACGGACGACGGTGAGGCCGTCGACCGTGAACGTCGTGTAGCTCAGACCGTGGCCGAACGGGTAGCGCACGGGCAGCTCGACCGTCTCGTAGTAGCGGTAGCCGACCATGACGCCCTCGCCGTAGCGCACGTGCCCGGCCTCGCCGGGGAAGTTGAGGTAGCTCGGCGTGTCCTGCAGCCGGAACGGGATGCTCTCGGCGAGGCGCCCGGAGGGGTTCACGACGCCGAAGAGGAGATCGGCGACGGCGGAACCGCCCGCCTGTCCGAGCAGCCAGCCCTCCAGCACGGCGTCCACGTCGTCGTGCCAGTCCTCCATCGAGACGACGCCGCCGTTGGACAGGACGACCACCGTACGGCGGGCCGCGGCGGCGACGGCGCGGATCAGCTCGACCTGGACGGCGGGCAGGTCGATCGTCTCCCGGTCGAAGCCCTCCGACTCCTCCCGCTCGCCGAGACCGGCGAAGACGACCGCGACGTCGGCGGACGCCGCGGCCTCGGCCGCCGCCTCGCGAAGCTCCCGCGCGTCGCCCGACCCGTCCAGGGAGAACCCCTGGGCGTAGGCGACGTCCGGGGCGAGGGCGCGGATCGCGTCGAGCGCCGCGTCGACCCGGGTGGCGTTGATGTGGGAGCTGCCGCCGCCCTGAAACCTGGGCCTGGCCGCGAACTCGCCGATCACGGCGATGCGGGCGCTCGCGGAGAGGGGGAGCGTGCCGTCCTCGTTCTTGAGCAGCACGGCGCATTCGGCGGCGAGCTCGCGGGCGAGCGCGTGGTGGGCGTCGGCGTCGAACGCGCCGGACACGCCATGGTGGCGTTCGGTGAGGGCGACGACGCGGCGCACGCTCGCGTTCACCACGGCCTCGTCGAGGTCGCCCGCGCGGACGGCGTCCACGATGCGCCGGTCGCTCGCGCCGCCGGTTCCCGGCATCTCCAGGTCCAGCCCGGCGGCCAGCGCGGCGACGCGGTCCTGGACCGCGCCCCAGTCGGAGACGACGACGCCGGTGAAGCCCCACTCGCGGCGCAGGACGTCGGTGAGCAACCACCGGTTCTGCGAGGCGTGGACGCCGTTGACGCGGTTGTAGGAGCACATCACGGTGGCCGGCCGGGCCTGGGTGACCACCCGCTCGAACGCGGGGAAGTAGATCTCGCGCAGCGTGCGCTCGTCCACGTCGGCGCTGACCCGCATGCGCTCGGTCTCCTGGTTGTTGGCCGCGAAGTGCTTGACCGACGCGCCCGGTCCCTCCGCCTGCAGCGCGGCGACGTGCGCCGCCCCCAGTACGCCGGAAAGCAGGGGGTCCTCCGAGTAGTACTCGAAGTTGCGCCCGCACAGCGGCGAGCGCTTGATGTTCACGCCGGGGCCGAGCACGACCGCCACGCCGAGGGCCCGGCCCTCCCTGCCGACGGCGGCGCCGATCCGGGCGGCCACTTCGGGGTCCCAGCTCGACCCGACCGCGACCGCGGGCGGGAAGCAGGTGGCGGGGATGCTCTCGTTCAGACCGAGGTGGTCGGAGCCGCCGGCCTCGCGGCGGACGCCGTGCGGCCCGTCGCACAGCGTGATGGACGGGATCCCGGCCTCCTCCAGCGGTTTGGTCGTCCAGAAATCCCGGCCCGACAGCAGCGAGGCCTTCTGCTCCAGGGTGAGCGCGTTCAGGGCGAGCGCGTCGAGCTCGGTCCGGGCCATCGGCGAGGCTCCTTTCACGGGGAGGGTTCACAGTGTTTCCTGCCCCGGAAGGGAGCAGCGGCAGACAATCTTCCCCCGGCCGGTGACACGGGGGTCACCGCGCGCGGCGGCGGGACGGCGTACGGCGGGCGGCCCGGCCCCCCGCCGTACGCGTGTCACGGTCAGGAGGCCGGTTCCGGCACCCGCGCGTGTGTGGTGAGCCGCCGGGCCCGGCCGAGCACGACGGTGTCGCCGGTCAGCAGGATGTCGGTACGCAGGGGGCGGTCGGCGGCCGACGGGCCGGCGGTGAGCGCGATGACGCCCGGTTCGACGATCCTGCGCAGGCCGGGATCGGTGTAGGAGAAGGCGTCGGCAGGGATCTCGAAGACCACTTCGCGGGTCTGTCCGGGCGCGAGCGGCACCCGGGCGAAGCCGACGAGTTGCGCGACGGGCCGGGCCACCAGCGCCACCGGGTCGGAGGCGTACAGCTGCACGACCTCCTCCGCGGCCCTGGGGCCGGTGTTGGTGACGGTCACCCGCGCCTCGACCGTGCCGTCCGTGGGGTACCGCTCCGCCGAGGTCGTCATCGCGTCGTAGGTGACGGTCGTGTACGACAGCCCGTGGCCGAAGGGGAAGGCCGGGGTCGGGTCGGACACGGAGATGCCGTCGGTGCGCAGTCCCAGGGGCGGCTGCAGGTAGGTGGAGGGGTTGACGAAGGGGGAGCCGGGGATCTGGACGGGCAGGCGGCCCGAGGGCTCCACCCGGCCGCTGAGCACCCCCGCGATCGCCGTGCCTCCCTCCACACCGGGCAGGAACGCCTGGAGCGCGGCGGCGGCCCGGTCGGCGTAGGCGCCGATGGCGTACGGGCGGCCGGACACCACGACCAGCACGGTCGGCGTGCCGGTGGCCAGGACCGCCTCGACCAGTTCCCCCTGCACCCCGGGCAGACCGAGGTGGGCGGCGTCGCAGCCCTCGCCGGAGGTGCCGTTGCCGAACAGCCCGGCCCGGTCGCCGACGAACAGCAGGGCGAGGTCGGACTGCCCGGCCAGGGCGGCGGCCTCGGCGATGCCCGAGGTGTCGTCGCCGGACACGTCGGCGCCCCGGGCGAAGTGCAGGCCGGCTTCGGGGAACTCGGCGCGCAGGAGGTCCAGGACGGGCGCGATGGGCAGGCCCATGCCGTGGTCGGGGAAGCGGTCGAGGACGTGGTTGGGGAAGGCGTAGCAGCCGAGCAGGGTCTGCGGGTCGTCGGCGCACGGGCCGATGACGGCGATCCGGGCGGTCGTCCCGGCGGCGACGGGCAGCACGCCGCTGGGGTTGGTCAGCAGCACGACGGAGCGTTCGGCCACGGTGCGGGCCAGGTCGCGGTTGCGGGGGCTGTCCAGGTCGACTTCGCCGGCGCCCTCGGGCACGAGGGGACCGCCGTCGAGCAGGCCGAGTTCGATCTTCTGCCGCAGCACCCGGCGCACGGCCTCGTCGACCAGGGCCTCCTCCACGTGGCCGGCCCGCACCTGCTCGACCAGGCGGGTGCCGTAGCCGACCGTGTCGGGCAGTTCCACGTCGATGCCCGCGCGCAGGGCGACCGCGCCGGCGTGCGCCTCGTCGGCGGCGACGTGGTGCATCATGGCCAGGAACGGCACCGCCCAGTAGTCGGCCACGACCGTGCCGTCGAATCCCCACTGGTCGCGCAGCACCCCGCGCAGCAGGCCGGCGTTGGCGCCGACGGGCACGCCGTCGATGTCGGTGTAGGAGTTCATGACCGAGCGGGCGCCG
This sequence comes from Microbispora sitophila, assembly GCF_014892245.1. Classification (NCBI taxonomy): domain Bacteria; kingdom Bacillati; phylum Actinomycetota; class Actinomycetes; order Streptosporangiales; family Streptosporangiaceae; genus Microbispora; species Microbispora sitophila. The sequence goes on from NZ_JADBGC010000025.1 coordinate 123,902, forward strand.
CCCTCGCGGATGGCGGTCTCGAACGGCGGGAGGATGACGTCGGCCATCTCGCGGGGGCCGACGCTGACCGGGGCGTGGTTGCGGCCCGCACGCGAGGCGGCGTATCCGGCGAAGTGCTTGAGCGTGGCGATGATCCCGGCGTTCTCAAGGCCGCGCACGTAGGCCGCGCCGATCTGGCCCACCAGGTAGGGGTCCTCGCCGAGGGTCTCCTCGACCCGGCCCCAGCGGTAGTCGCGCACCACGTCGAGAACCGGCGACAGGCCCTGGTGGACGCCGACGGCGCGCAGGTCGTCGCCGATGGCCCGGGCCATCCGCTCCACCAGCGCGGGGTCGAAGGTCGCGGCCCAGGCCAGCGGGGTGGGGTAGGCGGTCGCGCCGTAGGTGGCGAACCCGGTCAGGCACTCCTCGTGCGCGATGGCCGGGATGGCGAAACGGTTAGCCGCGATCACCTGTTCCTGCAGCTTCCGCAGCCCGGCCGCCCCCTCCGCCGGGCTCAGCGGCGCCGTGCCGTACACCCGGGTCAGATGACCGACCCCGTCGCGCATCCGGTCGGCGAGGTCCGCGCCGTCCTTCATGAACAGGTCCTGCAACGGTGCGACGTTGCCGCCCGCCGCCTCCGAGCCGGCGGGCGAGATGTCGACCCACACCGATCCGAGCTGGGCGGCCTTCTCCTCCAGCGTCATCTCGGCCAGCAGCGCCTCCACGCGCTCGTCGAGAGGCCGGTCGCCGTCCCGCCAGGGCGCGAGCCCCGGCGCGTCTACGAATGTCATGACATCCCTTGTTTGTCGATCCATCGCGTGGGGCTCGGCCCCGGAAGACGCCGTACGGGGTTCAGTCGGCGGTCGGCCCGGCCGTGCCCGCGCCGCGGCGGCGGTAGACGGCGGTACGCGAGCAACCGCATCGAGCGCCCCCTGCTCATCTGAACTGTCGTCCGGACTGTCGTCCGAAAGTTTCTCAATCAGGACCGATAGTTTATGTGGACTCTAGGCCGCTGCGCTGGAGGTCGTCAAGGAAGCGGCAATGAGATATCCGAAACATTCGGGTGAGTGACCGAAAGTTCGGCGCTAAACTGCGGCCATGACCACGACCAGGGAGCCGACACCGCCCGAACGCACGCCCTCCCGGCCGCTGACCATCGCCCAGATCGCCGAGCTGGCGGGGGTGTCCCCCGCGACCGTCTCCAAGGTCGTCAACGGCAGGTCCGAGGTCGCCCCCGAGACCCGAGCCCTGGTCGAGGACCTGATCCGCGAGCACGGGTACCGCCGGCGGAAGAAGCGCCCCACCGCCGCCCCTCTCATCGAGCTGGTCTTCAACGAGCTGGAGGGCGCGTACGCGATGGAGGTCATCAAGGGGGTCGAGCAGGTGGCGCGCGAGCACGACCTGGCGGTGGTCGTCTCCGAGTTGCAGGACCACCCTCCCGGCAGGGGCTGGATCGAGGGGGTGATCGGCCGCCGTCCCCACGGTGTGATCGTGGTCTTCTCCGGCCTCACCCGGGCCCAGCGCGAGCAGCTCAGGACCCGGGACATTCCCGTGGTGCTGGTCGATCCCACCGGTGATCCCGGGCACGAGCTGCCCTCGGTGGGCGCGGGCAACTGGAGCGGCGGTCTGTCGGCCGCACGCCACCTCCTGGAGCTGGGACACCGGCGCATCGCCCTCATCACCGGTCCCGCCCACGCCCTGTCCAGCCGTGCGCGGCTGGACGGGTTCCGTGCCGCGATGGACGCCGCGGGCGTGCCGACGGACCCGGGGCTCGTCCGGCAGGGCGACTTCAGCGCGGAGGACGGCCTGGCGCACGCCCGTTCCCTGCTCGCGCTGCCCCGGCCGCCGACCGCCGTGTTCGCCTTCAACGACGCGCAGGCCATGGGCGTGTACCAGGCGGCCCACGAGATGGGGCTGCGCATCCCCGACGAGCTGAGCGTGGTCGGCTTCGACGACCTCCCGATGGCGCAGTGGCTCATCCCCGCGCTGACCACGGTCCGCCAGCCGCTGACCGAGATGGCCGCCGCCGCCACGGCCATGGTGGTCGCCATCGCCCGCGGGGAGACCCCGCCGCAGAACCGCCTCGAACTCACCACGAGCCTCGTCGTACGCGGCAGCACCGCCCCGCTCGTGGCCTGAAGTTTCGGAACACCGATAGAAATTTCGGTACGGGACCCTCTCGCCTGATCCTGCTCGCGCAGGGCCGTTCGCCTCCGCTGCCCGGCCAAGGCGGGGCGAGGTGCGCCGCAGGTCCGGGCCGTTCGCACGGAAATTTTCCGGAGCCGCGCCCCGCGCTGTCATCGAGTCCCGGGACGACCCGGTGTCCTGGACGGTGACGGCGAAACGAGTCGCGGTCACGTCCTCGGCCGGATCCGCGGGAGCGCCCCGCGGGAGCGGGCTCGTTGACCCGTCCTCCTCCCCAGCCGCGCCTTCCGCGTCAGAAATATTCGGAATTTCTACGAAATTTTCTGCTGCGATTGGTGCCGATACCGGCGACCGCCTCAGGCGGTTCGGGTCTGATCCTTTCCGGGGCTCCGATCGCGGCCGCCGTGCGCGACCAGGGTAAAGTACCCCAAATGTTCTATATGCCCAGATCAGCGAGGTAAAGGGTGGCGGGGGTACAGGCAGTTCTGAAGCGTGTCGCCCTCGACACCCGGCCCCTGAGCATTCCCGCGTACCGGCGGCTGCTGGTGGGGCAGGGCGTCTCCTTCATCGGCTTCCAGCTCACCTCGGTGGCCGTAAGCGGGCAGGTGTACAGCATCACGGGGTCGTCCCTGTGGGTGGGCATGCTCGGGCCGGTGAGCCTCGTCCCGCTGGTCGTCTTCGGCCTGTGGGGCGGCGCGGTCGCCGACGCGATGGACCGCCGCCGGCTCCTGCTGGCCGGCTCGGTGGTGGCCTGGCTGTCCACCGTCGCCCTGCTGCTGCACGCCTGGTCGGGGCTCGGCAGCGTCTATCTCATCCTCGCCGTCATCGCCCTCCAGTCGATCGGCTTCGCCGTCACCTCGGCCACGCGCGGGGCGATCATTCCCCGCATCGTGCCCACCGAGCGGGTCCCCGCGGCCAACACCCTCAACTTCCTCGTCAGCAGCATCGGCACGGTGGCCGGGCCGCTGCTGGCCGGGGTGGTGCTCGCCAAGGGCGGGTACGCCACCGCGTACCTCATCGACGCCGTCCTGTTCGGCGCCGGCTTCTACGCGGCCGTACGGCTGCCGACGCTGGCGCCCGTCGGCGAGATCTCCCGGCCGGGCCTGCGCTCGGTGGTCGACGGGCTCAGATACGTGGTGAGCAGGCCTGTCGTGCTCATGTCGTTCGTGGTGGACATCATCGCGATGGCGTTCGCGATGCCGAGGGCGCTGTTCCCGGAGATGGCGGCCGAGCGCTTCGGCGGGTCGGCCGTGGCGTTCGGCTGGCTGTCGGCGAGCATCGCCATCGGGGCGGTCGTCGCCGGCGTCTTCTCCGGCTGGGTCGGCCGCGTACGCCGCCAGGGGGTGGCGCTCACGCTCGTGATCGCCCTGTGGGGCGTGACGGTGGCGGCGGCGGCGCTGGCGCAGCCGTTGTGGCTGGTCGTGGCGTTGCTGGCGATCGGCGGCGCGACCGACCTCGCCTCCGCCGTCTGGCGGCAGACGATCCTGCAGACCTACGCGCCCGACGAGATGCGCGGACGCCTGCAGGGGGTGTTCATGGTCGTCGTCGCGGGCGGGCCCCGCCTGGGCGACCTGCGGGCGGGCGCCACCGCGGACGCCTTCGGGCTCGTGCCCTCCTGGGCGGGCGGCGGCCTGGTGTGCGCCCTGCTCGTCCTGGTGACCGGTTTCGGCGTGTCCGCCTTCCGGCGGTACGACGCCCTGGCGAGCCGCCCCGACTCCCGGTGACCTGATTCCATCCTGTTTGCACAGGTGGGAGAGGATGACCTGGCCGGGGCTGGCGGCCGGGCCGGGCTGATATGCCCGTCGTCACTTCCTCCGCCGAGACCAGCTCGGCTCGCTCGCGCTTGTCGCGTCTCGCTCCGTCACGGGATCGGCGTCGCTCGTGCCGGCGCCGCCGGTGATCGCGCGACGGATGTCGTCAGCGGGTCAGACCTGGGTCTCGCCGCCGTCGACGTACAGGTTGGCTCCGAGGATGAAGCTGCTCTGCTCGGAAGCGAGGAAAGCCACCACGTTGGCGACCTCGTCCGGGTGCCCGATCCGGCCGAGCGGGATGCCCGCGGCGAATTGTGACTTCGTGACGGGCGTGTCCTCCGTGCTGACGACAGCGTCGAGTCCAGGAGTGTCGATGGTGCCTGGGGAGATCGCGTTGACTCGGACATTCCGGTCCTTGAGCTCGTTGGCCCAGGTTCGGGCGAAGGACCGGATCGCCGCCTTGGAAGCCGCATACGTGCCGAACGCCGCGACACCGTCATCGGCGCGGACCGAGGAGTTCAGGATCACTGACGCGCCGTCGTTGAGCAGAGGCAGTGCCTTCTGCACGGTGAACACGGTGCCGCGCACGTTGACACCGAAAATCTGGTCGAAGTGCTGCTCGGTGATCTGCTCCAGTGTCGCGAACGAGGCGCTCGCCGCGTTCGCGAAGAGCACGTCCAGGCCCCGGCCCCGGGCGCGGACCGCGTCGTACAGGCGGTCCAGGTCGGTCAGGTTGGAGATGTCACCCGCCACCGCGGTGACCCCCGCGGGGCCGATGATCTCCACGGCCGCGTCCAGCGCGGCCTTGCGCCGGCCGGTGATGAACACGTGCGCACCCTCGGCTGCCAGCCGGACGGCGGTTGCCAGGCCGATCCCGGTGCTGCCGCCGGTGACGACGGCGGTTTTGCCTTCGAGCTGTCCCATGTGTTGCCTTACCTCCACGGATTTCAGTACCGATCGGTCTGTAAAGGACCGTAGCACATCTGCATCGATCGGTACGGAAGGGGTATGATCGATGGCATGGAGACGCGACAGAAGGCGCCAATCGGCCGACCGAGAGGTTTCGACGCCGACGAGGCCCTCGAACGCGCCATGCGGGTCTTCTGGGAACAGGGCTACGAAGGCGCCAGCCTCACCGACCTGACCAAGGCCATGGGCATCACCCGCACGAGCATGTACGCGGCCTTCGGCAACAAGGAGGACCTGTTCCGCAAGGCTCTGGAGCGCTACACGGAGGGTCCCGCCTCGTACGGGGCCCGGGCCCTGCGGGAGCCGACCGCCCGGCAGGTGGCAACCGCGTTCCTCAACGGCTCCGTTCGGGCCACCACACACCCCGGCTGCCCGACCGGGTGCCTGGGCGTCCAAGGCTCCCTCGCCGCGGGCACCCCGGGACGCAGCGCTCGTGACGCCCTGATTGCCTGGCGCAACGAGGCCATCTCCCTTCTCCGCGACCGGTTCCAGGCGGCCGTCGACGAAGGCGACCTGCCCCCTGGCGCCGATCCCGGGCTGCTCGCCCACTACGTCATGACCGTGGCGAACGGCATCGCGGTCCAAGCCGCCAGCGGCGCTACGCGTGACGACCTGCAGCAGGTGGCCGACATGGCCCTGCGGAGTTGGCCGCTTGTCTGACGGGCCGTCCAGAGCGCGGCGGCAGTGAGGGCGCGCGTGCTGTCGTTCCGCAGATGACCGAGCGGGGGGACGGGGGCTTTCTGGTGGCCCTGGGGGCATCCGCACTCGATGCCTCCGCCACACCCGGTATGAGCGGCGCCCTCAGCGTCGCCGCTGCGACTCGGCACTGGGTCCGCGCGCTGAACGAGGACCTCGCCGACAAGGGTGTCTACGCCGGGCTGCTGCTGGTGGCCGCGGTCGTCGACGGCAGCCGGGCCTCGCCGCGTACGCAGAAGGAGATGGGGCTGCGGACGCGGCCGGGGAAGACGAAGCGCTCCAGCGACCCGACGGTGAAGCCGGCCGCCTCGATCGCCGCCACGCTGTCGCGGCCCGTGTGGCAGCCACCGGTCAGGCACGGCCACACGGTCGCGTCCAGCAGGTCCTGTGCCCTGGCCCAGCCCGTGGACCCGGCGCGGACGTGTTCGAGGAAGCGCAGCCGCCCGTCTGGAGCGAGCACGCGGTGTATCTCCCGCAGCCCGGCGGCGGGATCGGGCAGCGAGCACAGCACGAACGACACCACCGCCGCGTCGAACTCGCCGTCGCCGGCCGGGAGCCGGTCGGCCAGGCCGTCGACGACCTCGATCCGCGCGCGCGCTCCACTGGCCGCGTGGCGGGCGATCGCCCGCAGCCGCGGTTCGGGCTCGACGGCCAGCACGCCGGTGACGGACGGCGGATAGTGGGCGAAGTTCAGCCCGTTGCCCGCGCCGACCTCGATCACTCGGCCCGACAGCCCCGCCACCAGCGCCTCACGCTGCCCGGTCATGCCGTGCCGGTCGAGCACCTGACTGAACCACGTGTAGAAGCGGGCGAACAGCGGATGGCTGACCTCGGTCGTCGGCATGGCGTCCCCCTTCCCGTCCCTCGTTCATTCCCGCCTGGCACGGACCCCTCATGACCTGCGGCATTACCGAATCGGGGCGGAACGCTCGTGGTCGCCACCGGTCTTCGCGGGTACGGGCCCGGTGGACGACGCGGTGAACGAACGCGCGGACGCCGCGACGGGAGCGGCGACCGCCTCGGGATCCGCGACGGCACTCGCGGGCCGGGCCCACTCCGGGCGGCGTGACGCGGAAAGGAAGAGACCATGACCTCTGCCGTGACCTCCGCGGCGACGCCTGGGGTGGAATCCACCCGGCTGCCGCTCATCGGCGACAGGGCGCCGGACTTCGAGGCCGAGAGCACCCACGGGCCGGTCCGGCTCGCCGACTACGCCGGGCGGTGGCTGGTGCTGTTCAGCCACCCGGCCGACTTCACCCCGGTGTGCACCACCGAGTTCGTCGCGTTCGCCGAGCTGGCGGAGGAGTTCGCCACCAGGAACGTCGCCCTGCTCGGCAACTCCGTCGACTCCGTGCACAGCCACCTCGCCTGGACGCGGGCGATCGAGGACAGACTCGGCGTGAAGATCCCCTTTCCGATCATCGCCGACCTCGACACGCGGGTGTCCCGCGCGTACGGCATGCTCCACCCGAACGCGTCGGCGACGGCGGCGGTCCGCGCGGTGTTCGTGATCGACCCGGAGTCGGTCGTCCGCGCGATCCTCTACTACCCGATGAACGCGGGGCGGATGGTCCCCGAGATCCTCAGGCTCGTGGACGCGCTGCAGACGGCCGATCGCGACGGCGTCTCCTGCCCGGCCAACTGGCGGCCCGGCGACGACGTGCTGCTGGGCGCGCCGAAGACCCAGGCCGAGGTGGAGGCGAGGCTGGCCGACGAGCGGCTCAAGCTCGTCGACTGGTATCTCGCCAGCCTCCCCGGCCACGGCGCCTGACCGTACGCCCCCGGCCGGGTTCCGGTCAGCGGGAGCGGGACGTCGCGCGTGCGGCCGGTCCGGTTAGCGTGCGGGCCGTGGCAGGAACAGCGACATGACCACCCGCGAGGAGGCGCTGGCCCGGCTCACCGCCCCGGGCGCTCCCTTCGAGGTGCGCGTCGAGGACGTGCTCGGCGAGCCGATGGAGGTCTTCGCGCACCGGCAGCGTTCGCTCGGCGAGATCCTCCGCGCGTCGCTCCGCTTCGGCAGCCGCGAGTATCTGGTGACCGGGGAGAGCCGGCTGACGTTCGCCGGGCACCACGAGGCGGTGTGCGCGCTGGCCGCGGCCCTGCGCGACGAGTACGGCGTGCGCAAGGGCGACCGGGTCGCCGTCTGCGCCGCGAACCGGCCGGAGTGGATCGTCACCTTCTGGGCGGCGGTCTCACTCGGCGCGGTCGCCGTCGGGATGAACTCGATGTGGGCCGCCCCGGAGATCGCCCACGGCCTCGGTCTCACCGAGCCCGCCGTCCTCGTCGCCGACGCGCCGCGCCGGGCGCTCGCCGGCGAGCCCGGCATCCCGGTGCTGTCGATCGAGGACGACCTGCCGGTGCTCGTCGAGCGGCATCGGGGCGCGGCGCGGCCCGTGGAGGCCGTGGACGAGGACGACCCGGCGGTCATCCTCTTCACCAGCGGGACGACGGGACGGCCGAAGGGCGCCACCCACTCCCACCGCAACGTGATCGCCGCCGTCTGGTTCCACCTGCTGAACGACGCGGTCGCCGCGGAGATGGGCCGTCCGCAGGCGGGCCGGCGCTTCCTGCTGGCGACCCCGCTCTTCCACATCGCGGCCCTGCACAACCTCGCCGTCGTCCGCCTGGCCGTCGGCGACACCGCGGTGCTGCATCTGGGCCGCTTCGACATCGTCCGCGTGCTGCGGCTCATCGAGAAGGAACGGGTGACGAACTGGGGCGCCGTGCCGACGATGCTCTCCCGTCTGGTCGAGCACGACCTCTCGCCGTACGACCTGACCTCGCTACGCACGGTCTCGGTCAACAGCGCGCCCTCCTCCCCGGCGCTCAAGCAGCGGCTGCGGGAGGTGCTGCCGCGGGCCGGCGCGGCCCTCGGGACGACCTACGGCCTGACCGAGTCGTGCACGGCGGCGACGCTCGCGTCCCCGGCCGAGTTGCTGGCCGACCCGGGCACGGCCGGCGGGCCGGTGCCCACCATGCGCGTGGAGATCCGCGGGCCCGGCGGCGAGCGGGTGCCCGACGGCGTCGAGGGGGAGATCTGCCTGCGCGGCGCGCAGATGATGCTGGGCTACTGGCGCGACCCCGAGGCGACGCGGGCGGCGAGCGCCCCCGGCGGGTGGTTCCGTACGGGCGACCTCGGCCGCATCGTGGACGGCCGGCTGCACGTGTCGAGCCGGCGGTCCGACCTGATCCTGCGCGGCGGGGAGAACGTCTACCCGGCCGAGGTCGAGGACCGGATAGGCGCGCATCCGGCGGTGCGCGAGTGCGTCGTGCTGGGGGTGCCGCACCACGACCTCGGCCAGGAGGTCGCCGCCGTGGTCGTGGTGAAGCCGGACGCCGAGGTGACCGAGCGCGAGCTGCGGGAGCACACGGCCGCCGGCATCGCCCGATACAAGGTGCCGTCGCGCTGGACGATCAGGACCGAGCCCCTGCCCCGCAACGCCACCGGAAAGGTGAACCGAACGCAGGTGAGCATCTGAGCGCGATGTTCCGGTAGAACTCCTGTGTGACTCATTTGGTGACAAACTGGGCAGGCAACATCACGTTCCGGGCCGCGGCGGTCGAGCGGCCCTCCTCCGTGGAGGAGGTGCGCGCCCTGGTGGCGCGGAGCGAGAAGGCCCGCGTGCTGGGCAGCGGCCACTCCTTCAACCCCATCGCCGACTCCCCGGGCGCGCTCATGTCGCTCGACGCGCTGCCGCCGGAGATCGAGATCGACGGCGCGTCGTCCACGGTGCGGGTCGCCGCGAGCGTCCGGTACGGCGAGCTGGGACGCCGCCTGCACGACAAGGGCTACGCTCTGCCCAACCTCGCGTCCCTGCCGCACATCTCGGTCGCGGGCTCCTGCGCGACCGGCACCCACGGCTCGGGCGACGCCAACGGCGGTCTCGCCACGTCCGTACGCGCGATCGAGATGGTGACCGCCGACGGCGGCCTCGTCACGCTGAGCCGCGACGCGGACGGCGACCGGTTCGCCGGGGCCGTCGTCGCGCTGGGAGCCCTCGGCGCGGTCGTCGCCATGACGCTCGACGTCGTGCCGTCGTTCGACGTCCGCCAGCGCGTGTACGAGGGCCTGCCGGCCGAGGTGCTTGACGACCAGTTCGACGCCGTCATGTCCGCCGCCTACAGCGTCAGCCTGTTCACCGACTGGCGGACCTCCCGGATCAACCAGGTCTGGGTGAAGGAGCGGGTCGGCGCGTCCGGCGCGGACCCCGCCGAGGCGGCGGCCGTGAGCGGGCTCGCGGGGGACGCGGCCGCGGGCGGCCTGGAGGGGGCCACGGCGGCCGGAGGGCTCTACGGCGCCGAGCCGGGCGGCGGCTTCTTCGGGGCGACGCCGGCCGACGGTCCGCGGCATCCCGTGCCGGGCATGTCAGCGGTGCACTGCACGGCACAGATGGGCGTCCCCGGCCCCTGGTTCGAGCGCCTGCCGCACTTCCGGCCCGACTTCACCCCCAGCAGCGGCGAGGAGCTCCAGGCGGAGTACATGGTGCCCCGGCGGCACGCGGCCGCGGCGTTCCACGCCCTCGACGGGATCCGCGACCGCATCGCCCCGGTCCTGCAGATCTCCGAGATCCGCACGATCGCCGCGGACGACCTGTGGCTGAGCCCGAGCCAGGGCCGCGACACGGTGGCCTTCCACTTCACCTGGATCAAGGACGCCGCCGCCGTGACACCCGTGCTCACCGCGATCGAGGAGTGCCTGGCGCCGTTCGACGCGCGGCCCCACTGGGGGAAGCTCTTCACCCTCCCCGCGGACGTCCTGCGCTCCCGCTACGAGCGCCTGGACGACTTCGCGGCGCTGACGCGGCACTACGACCCGCGCGGCGTCTTCGCCAACGAGTTCGTCGAGCGGTACGTCCTCGGCCTCGGCTGATCCGCTGGTTTGTCCCTCGATGACCGGGTAAGTCCCGGGGATCACGGGGGAAGACGATGCGCATCGAGGACTACGCGCTCATCGGCGACATGCACACGGCCGCCCTGGTCGGCCGCGACGGCTCGGTGGACTGGCTGTGCCTGCCGCGCTTCGACTCCGGAGCCTGCTTCGCGGCGCTCCTGGGCGGCCGTCCGGCGGGACGCTGGCTGCTGGCTCCGGCGGGCGAGGGGACGTGCACCGGGCGCCGCTACCGTGACGGCACGCTGGTCCTGGAGACGACCTGGGACATGCCCGGCGGGTGCGTGCGGGTCCTCGACTTCATGCCGCCGCGCGGGGAGGCGCCCGACCTCGTGCGGATCGTGGAGGGCGTGCGGGGCCGGGTGGAGATGCGCACGGAACTGCTGCTGCGCTTCGAATACGGCGCCGTGATCCCCTGGGTGCGGCACCGTGAGGGAGAGCTCGCCGTCGTCGCCGGTCCCAACGCCGCCTGGCTCCAGTCGCCCGTCGAGCTCGACCACGACTCCCGCCTCCGGGCGACGACCGCCTCCTTCACCGTCGCGGCGGGAGACCGGGTGCCGTTCGTGCTCACCTGGCAGCAGTCGTGGCAGGGCCGGCCGCGGCGGCTGGAGGCGGGCGAGGAGCTGGCCGCCACCGACCGGCTGTGGAGGCAGTGGCTCGGCCGGTGCGGCTACCAGGGGGAGTACGCCGAGGCCGTGGGCAGCAGCCTCCTCGCGCTCAAGGCCCTCACGTACGCCCCCACCGGCGGCATCGTCGCGGCGCCCACGACCTCGCTGCCCGAACAGTTCGGCGGGCCGCGCAACTGGGACTACCGCTACAGCTGGCTGCGGGACGCGTCGTTCACCCTCCAGGCGCTGATCGGCGCGGGGTACGCGGACGAGGCGACGGCCTGGCGCGACTGGCTGCTGCGGGCGGTCGCCGGAGACCCCGCCGACCTGCAGATCATGTACGCGGTCGACGGCAGCAGGCACATCCCCGAGTGGACCGTCGACTGGCTGCCGGGATACGAGGGATCGCGGCCGGTGCGGGTCGGCAACGCCGCCTCGCGGCAGTTCCAGCTCGACGTGTACGGCGAGGTGATCGACTGCCTCTATCAGGCCAGGGAGGAGGGCCTGCGGCCGGACGAGGAGGCGTGGGACCTGCAGCGCGCGCTCATGGAGTATCTGGAGGGGGCGTGGCGGGAGCCCGACAATGGGCTGTGGGAGGTGCGCGGCCCGCGCCGCGACTTCGTCCACTCCAAGATCTTCGCCTGGGTGGCGGCGGACCGCATGGTCCACTCGGTCGAGAAGCAGGGCCTCGACGGTCCCGCTCGCCGGTGGCGCACCCTGCGCGAGGAGATCCACCGGGACGTGTGCGCGCACGGCTACGACCCCGACCGCAACACCTTCACGCAGTTCTACGGGTCGAAGGGTCTGGACGCCGCGCTGCTGCTCATTCCCCGGCTCGGTTTCCTGCCCCTGGACGACCCTCGCGTGGCGGGCACCGTCGACGCCGTGTGCCGCGAACTGACGGAGGACGGCCTCGTCCTGCGCTACCGGCCCGAGGCCGACGACGTGGACGAACTGCCGGGCGGGGAGGGCGTCTTCATCGCCTGTTCCTTCTGGCTCGCCCACGCGCTCGCCCTGATCGGCCGCCGCGAGCGGTCGCGGCGCCTGTTCGAGCGCCTGCTGTCCCTGCGCAACGACGTCGGCCTGCTGTCGGAGGAGTACGACGTCCGCAAGGGGCGTCAGGCCGGCAACTTCCCCCAGGCCTACAGTCACGTCTCCATCGTGAACGCGGCCCAGGCCCTGGCCGCGCCGGCAACATCTCCCTGACAGATGTCGTCCATCTGTTTCCCGCGCATCTCGCGACCTCCCCTCCGCCACCTGCGGCGTTGCATGATGCAAGCGAGGGGTCCGGGTCTTCGGCCCGGCCCCGTCTGGGAGAAGAGGTGACGCGACATGGTGCGACCAGGTCTGGCACGCCGCCCGGACGTGACGGAACTGCGCCAGACGTACGACCGCGCGGGATCGACCGCTCCCGCGCAGGTCATGGACGGAGTGACGTTCCTCGCCGGGCTCTACCTCGCCATCTCGCCGTGGATCGTGGGCTTCGCCGGTTTCGGCGGTCTGGCGATCAACAATCTGATCGTCGGGCTGACGGTCGCGGCGCTCGCGATGAGCTGCGCGTCCGCCTTCGGCCGCACGTACGGCATGAGCTGGGTGACGCCGGTGCTCGGCGTCTGGACGATCATCGCGCCGTGGGTGATCCGCGGCCAGCCGGCGACCACCGCGACCATCTGGGACAACGTGGTCACCGGGGCGATCATCTTCCTGTTCGGCCTCGGCGCGCTGGCGTTCGCCGCCAACTACCGGCAGCACGAGCACGGCGGCACGCGGAGGGAGGTCGGCGCACCGGGCGGCGAGTGGTAGCCGCCGCGCCTGCGCGGGCTGCGTCGAGGGCGGCTTACGGCAGTGCCGAGGGCGGCTTGGCACCCGGCCGGCGGGGGAGGGCTCCTTCGCCGGCCTCGGCGTGTCCTGCCCGTCACGGACGGGGCGCGTGCCGCAGCCCGTGCTGGGTGACGTCGCCCACGGGACGGTCCCTCGTGACGACGCTCACCGCCCCCTTCGGTTCGAAGATCACGGCGACGGCGGTCGCGTACAGGAGCAGCGGCTTGACGGCCACCCAGCCCAGGTCGGCGACCTGCCCGAACAGCAGGAACACCCCCGGCGGCGGCGGGACTACGGACAGCGGGGACATGGCTTCCTCCAATGTGGAGGCGCGACGGCGCATGCCGCCGCGCCGTCCTCACGCCGGCCCTTCCCCGCCTCCCGGCCGCCATCCCCGAGTGGGGCATAACCGGGTCAGGCCGCGTACACCTGCCGTCCCGCGACGTACGTGAACGCCGCACGGGCCGCCGCGATCTCCTCGACGGGCGCCGCGAACGGGTCGCGGTCCAGGACGACCAGGTCGGCGAGCATGCCCGGGGCGATGGTTCCGGTGTCGTCGAGGTGGTTCACCCGGGCCGAGCCCGCGGTGTAGGCGGTGAGCGCGGTCGCCAGGTCGAGCGCCTGACCCGGGAGGAAGGGCCTGGTGCCGCTCTCCCTGGCCCGGTTGACCGCCACGTGGATGCCCCAGATCGGGTCGGGGCTGCTCACCGGCCAGTCGCTGCCCATGGCGAGCGGTGCGCCGGCCTGATGCAGGGCGCCGAACGGGTACTGCCACGCCGCCCGCTCCTCGCCCAGGTAGGGAATGGTCAGCTCGTCCATCTGCGGCTCGTGACAGGCCCAGAACGGCTGCATGTTGGCGGTGACGCCCTCCTCGGCGAACCGGGGGACGTCCTGCGGCCGGACGACCTGGATGTGGGCGACGTGGTGGCGGTTGCCCGACGGGCCGTTGGCGGCGCGCGCGGCGGCGACCGCGTCGAGCGCGGCGGTGACCGCCCGGTCGCCGATGGCGTGGAAGTGGACCTGGAAGCCCTCGGCGTCCAGCATCGTCACGTAGCGGGGGAGTTCGGCGTAGTCCACGAAGCCGATCCCGCGGTTGCCCGTGACGCAGCCGCACCCGTCGAGGTACGGCTCGTGCATGGCGGCCGTGAAGTTCTCCGCCACGCCGTCCAGCATGATCTTGACGCTCGCGGCGGCGAAACCGCCCTCGGCGGTCCTGCGGGCGATCAGGTCGGGGATCTGCTCGGCGCCGCGCTCGCGGTCCCACCACAGCGCGCCCCGGACCCGGGCGCTGAGCCGCCCGGACGCGGCCACGTCGAGGTAGACGGGGGTGACGTCGCGGTGCCCGGCGTAGTCGCCGAGGATCGCGTCCTGCCACGCCGTGATGCCCAGGGAGTGCAGATGCGCCTGGGCGACGAGCAGGGCCTCGACGTAGTCGTCGTGCCCGGTCTCCGGCAGGTGCGGCTCGACCAGCGCCATCGCGCCCTCGTGCAGGGTGCCGGTCGGCTCGCCGGCCGCGTCGCGCTCGATGCGCCCGCTGGCCGGGTCGGGGGTGTCGCGGGTGATCCCGGCCACGCGCAGCGCCGCCGAGTTCACCCACGCGCTGTGGTGGTCCCGGTTGGGCAGGAACACCGGGCGGTCGGGCACGATCGCGTCGAGGTCCTCCTTCACCGGGGTCCCGCCGGGGAAGGCGTCCATCGACCAGCCGCCGCCCGTGATCCACTCGTCGTCCGGACGGGCGGCGGCGTAGGCGGCGACGGCGTCCAGGTAGCCCCGGCGATCGGTGATCCCGGACAGGTCGCAGCGCAGCCGTTCCAGGCCGCCCATCACCGGGTGCGCGTGCGCGTCCTGGAAGCCGGGCGCGAGCAGCCGGCCCGCCAGGTCCACGACCTCGGTCCCGGGCCCGCGCAGGTCGCGTACGTCATGGTCGTCGCCGACGGCGACGACACGGCCGTCCCGTACGGCCACCGCCCGCGCTCGCGGCGCGGCGGGGTCGGCGGTGAAGACGTGGCCGTTCACGAAAAGCAGGTCCGCGTGCATCTGTCGTCGTCCTCTCAGCTCTTGAAGTCCGTCCAGACCTTGTCGTAAAGATCCAGGGCGGTCTGGGAGCAGGGCGGCACGGGTTGCGCGAGCGCGGCCTTGTCCGCGGGCGGGGTGATCGCCGGATCCTTCGCGAGGTCCTTGTCCATGTACGCGTCCGAGCCGGTGACGGCGTTGGCGTAGCCCACGAAGTTGGTCGCCTCGGCGGCGTTCTTCGGGTCGAGCATCCAGTTGATGAAGATCTTGGCGTTGTCGACGTTGCGCGCGCCCTTCGGCACGGCGAAGTTGTCCTGCCACAGCGGCAGGCCCTCGGAGGGGTAGACCCAGGTGATGCCCTTGTTCTTCACCGAGGCCCGATGGAAGGCGCCGTTCCACATCATGGCCAGCGTGGTCTCGCCCGACGTCATCCGGTCGATCTGGCCGTCGGAGCTGATCACCTTGAGCTTGCCCTTGACCCCGGAGAGCAGCGCCTGCACCTTCTGGTAGTCGGCCGGCGTCTCGCTGCACGGTTTGGCGCCGACGGCGCGCAGCGCCGCGGCGACGACCTCGTTGGAGTCGTTCAGCATGCCCATGTTGCCGTTCGCGCCGGCCGGCGGGTTGAAGAACTCCGCCCAGCTGGTGACCTTGCCGCCGACCTTCGCCTCGTCGACCGCGATGCCCGTGGTGCCGTGCATGTACGGAGCGGTGAACTTGCGCCCCTGGTCGAAGTACACGTCCTTGAACTCGGGCTGGATGTTCTTGCCGTTGGGGAAGGCGGCGGTGTCGATCTCCTGCAGCAGGCCGAGCTGGACCATCTGCTGCACCATGTAGTCGCTCGGCACGATCACGTCGTAGCCGGTGCCGCCGGCCTGCAGCTTGGCCAGCAGCCCCTCGTTGGACTCGAAGGTGTCCAGGTGCACCTTGATCCCGGTCTCGGACTCGAAGCGCTTGAGCAGGTCGGGGGAGATGTAGTCGGTCCAGTTGTAGAGGTTCAACTCGCCGCTTCCCTTGGCGGGGAACGCCCCCGAGCCGCCGGCCGAGGAGCCGGAGCCGGAGGCGGCGGCGCCGGTCGAGCCGCCGCCGCAGGCGGCGAGCGCGAGCACGCCCGCCCCGAGAAGGGCCGTGAGGGGGAGGAGCCGGTGCTTCGAAACCATGTGCGGTCAGCCTCTCTTGCGGCCGGCGAAGTACGCCGCCGCGAGAACGAGCAGGGAGACGAGGAGGATCAGGGTGGACAGTGCGTTGACGGCCGGGGTGATGCCGACGCGGAGCATGCCGTAGATGTAGATCGGGAGCGTGGTGGTGCCCGGTCCGGCGACGAAGAAGGTGATCAGGAAGTCGTCGAGGGAGACGATGAAGGCCATCAGCGCCCCGGCGACGATGCCGGGGGCGAGCAGCGGGAGGGTGACCCTGCGGAGCACCCGCCAGGGCGAGGCGCCGAGGTCGGCGGCGGCCTCGAACACCCGCTGGTCCATGTCGGCCAGCCGGGCCCGGATCGGCAGCAGCGCGAACGGCACGCAGAACGCGATGTGCGCGAGGGTCACACTCGTCATGCCCAGCGGCACGTCGAGGAAGGCGAACATCGCCAGCGTCGCGACCGCGAGCACGATCTCCGGCAGCACCAGCGGCGCGCCGGCGACCAGCATGACCGCCCCCCGCGCCGTACGGCGCAGCGCGGCAAGGCCGAGGGCGATGCCGATGGCCAGCACGACCGAGCACACCGTGGCGACGGCCGCGACCTGGAGCGAGGTCAGCGTCGCGTTCCTGATGTCGGCGTTGGCCACCACGTCGCCGAACCAGTGCAGGCTGAAGCCCTCCCAGATCGTGGCGATCCTGCCGGTGTTGAACGCGTACACCACGACGACGAGCAGGGGGAGGTAGAGGAAGACGAGCAACAGGACGGAGATCGTGGCGAAGGCGGGGAAGCGCCGCAGGTCGACGCGTCGCGTACGGTGCACATCGCGGTTCACAGCAGGCTCACCTTCTGGTCGCCGCGGCGACCCGCCAGCGCGAACCCCATGAGGGTCAGCAGGGTGAGGACCAGCAGGGCGACCGCCACGGCGGAGCCGAGCGGCCAGTTGCGGGAGGCGCCGAACTGCTGCTCGATGAGGTTGCCGATCATCAGCGACTTGCCGCCGCCGAGCAGTTGCGGCTGGAGGAACGCGCCGAGCGAGGGGATGAAGACCAGCACGACCCCGGCGACGAGCCCGGGCCGCACGGCCGGGTAGACGACCCGCCGCAGGACGGTCAGCCGCCGGGCGCCCAGGTCGTAGGCCGCCTCGGCCAGGCGGAAGTCGAACTTCTCCGCGCTGGAGTAGACCGGCAGGATCATGAACGGCAGCGACACGTAGACCAGCCCGACGGCGGTCGCGAACGGCGTGTAGAGCAGCCCGATCGGTGTGCCGAGCAGGTCGCTGACCGGCCCGTTGTCGTTGAGGATCAGCACCCAGGCGTACGTCCGCACGAGCGTGTTGGTCCAGAACGGGATCGTCACGGCGAAGACGAGCAGCGCCCGCGTGCGCGGCGACCTGGTGGCCATCCACACCGCCATCGGGAAGGCGAGGACGGCGCAGCAGGCGGTCGTGAGCGCGGCGAGCCAGATCGACTGCCAGAACACGCCGATGTAGCGGGGGTCGAAGGTCTTCGAGCCGTCGAGCTGCGTGTCGAACAGCAGCCGGACGTAGGAGTCGACGGAGAACGGCCCGGCGACGCCGACGCCGAACATGCCGCGCGACATGAACGAGTAGGCCACGACGACGATCAGCGGGGCGCCGACCAGGGCCAGCAGGAAGAGCGTGCCCGGCAGCACCGAGGACCGGGCGCCCTGACCGGCCGGCCGGTGGACGCGGCGGGCTCCTGAGGACGCGCGCCCTGGCCGGGTCGTCGCGGTCCCGGGGGCGGCCGAGGTGGCCCGGTCGTCCGCCGGGTCCTCGGCCGGGGTCGGCGCGGTCCCCGGCGTTGGCGGCGTCACGGGGCCCGTCACGAAGCCACCGCCCAGCCGCGGCCCGGCAGCACGTCCAGGCCGACCCGTTCGCCGGGTTCGGGGAACGCGGCGCCCACCGGCAGCCGCACCACGACCTGCTCACCGCCGGCGAGTTCCGCGCCGACGCGCATGTCGCTGCCGACGTAGACGGACTCGCGTACGACACCGTGCAGCGGGGCGTCCTCACCCCCGATCACCAGATGTTCGGGGCGCAGGGCGATCGTCACCTCGCCGCCCGCGCCGCCTGTGCCGCCCGCGCCGCTCACCCTGTCGGCGGGGAGCACGGCTCCGCCCTTCAGGCGGAAACCGGCGTCGGTGCGCTCGGCGGTCAGGAAGCTGGTCTCGCCGATGAAGTCGGCGACGAACCTGTTGGCCGGCCGCTCGTAGACCTCCTGTGGCGTGCCGATCTGCGCGACGGTGCCCTCCTGGAACACCGCGAGCCGGTCGCCGAGCGAGATGGCCTCCTCCTGGTCGTGGGTGACGAAGACGAAGGTCACCCCCGTCGTCTGCTGGATCCTTTTCAGCTCCGTCTGCATGCCACGGCGCAGCTTGAGGTCGAGCGCGGCGAGCGGTTCGTCGAGCAGCAGCACCTCGGGCCGCTTGGCGAGCGCCCGGGCGAGGGCGACGCGCTGCTGCTGGCCGCCGGACAGCTGGGCGGGCCTGCGCCTGCCGTGCTCCGGCAGGCGTACCAGCTCCAGCGCCTCGGCCACGAGCGGGGCGGCCCGCTTGCGGCTCATCCCCTCCATCTCCAGGCCGAAGGAGACGTTCTCGGCCACGGTGAGGTGGGGGAACAGGGCGTAACTCTGGAAGACGGTGTTGACCCGGCGCTTGTACGGCGGAAGCACGTCCAGCCGCTCTGAGCCGAGCCAGACCTCGCCCTCGTCCGGGTACTCGAGACCGGCGATCGTACGCAGGAGCGTGGTCTTGCCGCATCCCGAGGGGCCCAGCAGGACGAAGAACTCCGCGGGCTCGATCGCGAGGGAGACGTCGTCGAGCGCCGTGACGATCCCGCCCTCCGGTGCGGGGAAGCGGCGCGTGACTCCCTTGATCCGAAGCCCGTCATGAGACGCCGCTGAAGTCATGGGCGACCTCCGAAAGAGCAGCTGAGCGGCCTCGGCAGAGGGCGGGCCGCAATGGGGTGGGGAAAGAGAAGCACGACGTAAACAGCGTTGTCAACGGTGATGACAACGCTTCCTGTGTTGTGAAGAATGTGTCGCGACGATCACGTCTCACTGAGGAGAATGTGCTCATGCCCCCACGCCGTACCGTCGCGCTCTCCCAGGAGCGGATCGTCACCGCCTGTCTCGAACTCGTCGAAAGCGGCGGCCCCGGCGCCCTGACGTTCCGGAACATCGGCCGGCGTCTCGGCGTGGACGCGACGGCGGTCTACCGGCACTTCCGGGACAAGGACGACCTCGTGCGGGCGCTGGCCGACCGGCTGTACGAGGAGGCGCTGGCCGGGTTCGCCCCGGGGGAGGACTGGCTGGACACGCTGCGGGACGCGGCCATGCGCGTCTACCGGGCCTTCGCCGGCCACCCCCAGGCCGCGGTGCTGGCGGCCAGCCGGTCGACCCGGCGCGAGGCCGAGATAAACGCCATCGAGGTGCTGCTCGACGCGCTGCGCCAGGGGGGCTTCGAGCCGCCGGAGGCCGCGCGGTACGAGCGCGCTCTCGGCGACCACGTCCTGGCCTGGGCGGCCTTCGAGGCGTCGTTCGTGATGCTCCCGCCGGAGGTGCGCGAGGGCGACGCCGGGGCGCCGCTGGTCTACGCGGCGCAGAGCCGGGACCGCTATCCGCGGCTCGCCGAGTGCGCCCCCCACCTGCCGCCCGTCACGGTCCCCCAGTTCGAGACCGCGCTGGAGATCTTCCTCGTCGGCCTGCGCACGCTCGCCCCCGCCCCGTCCGCTTCCCCGGCCTCGTCCGCCGAGGCTCGCGAACACGTCGCCGGCGCCTGATACGGGCTGAGACGGCGTAGGCGCCGGCCTCGACAGCGGGGTCGCCTGCCGGCTGAGACTTCACGCCCCCTGGCCGCCGCCGTATGTTCCCAGGCGGTCACGACCGGCGATGCCGGCCGCGCCATGGGCTTGCATTTGCCTGCGAATCAGAAGGTGTCAGCGCCAGAACACCGGCTCCCCGCACCTTCGTTTCCCGTGACAAGGTGTAGGGGCTGACGCCGTAGGCGGCGGCGATTTCGGGGGCCAGGCCGGAGGCGATCCACATCCACTCCTCGATCTGTTCCTCGGTCGCCGTCCGCAGGTCTCCGTCGGCCGGCAGTCCCAGTTCGAGCCACTGTTGCCGCTCGTACGGCAGTGGATCGCCGATTGTGAGCAGTTCGTCATCGGGCTCGCTGGTCGCCGCGTACCGGCGTACGACGCTGCCATGCTCGGTCACCAGCCAGGTCGAGCCGTCGCCCTGCTCGCCGTAATAGTAGGCCTGGGCCTTTCCATAACGAGCGCTGAGCCTTTTGCACAACCGGAGCACTTCCTCGCGGCGCTCCTTTTCACAAGGATCGCACCACGCACCCACTACCAATGTCCAGCCGTCTACTTCGGGCGTGACATTAACCCGTGACAGGGGAGAGCGATCCCCCGGGCCGGAATGTCCATCGTCGTCGATGGCTATCCGGGCCTCGGCGAACGTGACGGGCCTGGGCGAGAACAAGCCCAAGAGTTCCATGACGCCCGCCTGGTCACCGGTCGATATCGCGATCCAGCGGTTCCAGCACGTCGATATCGGCTCTGCCCAGTCATTATCCGCTGCTCGCACCGGCCCACTATGCCAGACCCACATAGTCGGCCGATTTGCGCGTGAGTCGTGATTCATGCTGTTCGCGGCGTACGGGGAAAAGGGGACGACACAAGATCGGGCGGCGGGCTAGGGTGGCGGGCCAAGGGGCGGCTCCTGGACGTGCTTCCTTCTCGATCTTTTAATCGCTCTAGTGCGTCCGTTCTCCGCCCCGTCTCACTTTCTCGGTGCCTGCCCGATCGCCCGTACGCAGGGAGGATGCCCGTGGACCGGCTGGCGGAGCTGCTGCTGCGGCAGCGGATGGTCGCCCCCGACCTTCTCGTTCCCGCCGTCGAGCGGGAAGCCGCCGTCCCGGGCCCTGGGGGCTCCGGCCGTTCGTCGCGCTCGTCCCGCCGGGAACGGCCCCTCGCCACCGTCGCCGACGGGGTGGTCGCGCTGGAGGCGGACCTGCTCCAGCTCGGGCACATGCTGAGCGCGCCGCTGCGGGCCCGGCTGGCCGAGCTGAACGCCGGGGAGCTGGGGCGGGCGGGCAGCGCGCTCGTCTCCGCCCTGTCGGCCCAGCTGGGCGGGCACGTCGTGCACGCGCCGCTGTTTCGCCGCTTCCCGGAGTCGGTCCCCGCCGACACGGTGGAGCTGTTCGTCCGCAGGGTGTTCTCCGTGCTGCTCCAGCGGCCGGAGCAGCCGTGCGTGCTGTGCGGGGAGGTGGCCGCCGTCCACCCGGTGTCCCCGTGCGCGCACCTGGTCTGCCGCGCGTGCTGGGACGGCGCGGACTACAGCGCCTGCCCGATCTGTCATCGCCGGATCGACCCCGGTGATCCCTTCCTGCGCCCGGCCGACGACGTCTACGCCCCGGCCGTCAGGTGGAACGGCCGGGTGCCGGAGACGCTGACCCTGCTCGGGCTGTGCGACGATCCCGCCGCCCGGGCCCGCGACCTGCTGGGTCCGCTGCTGTCCCGGCAGGCCGCGCCTCGCGCGGAGGACAGCGCGGTCGTCGCCGAGATCGTCGATCGATTCTGGCCCGAGTCGGCCGGCTGGCTGCCCGAGCGGATCCCGGCCCGCGAGACCCGCGCCGTCGTCCTGGCCTCGGCCGTACGGCACGGCGACCTGGGCCTGCTGACGCGGCACGCCGACACGGCGACCGACGTGCTGCGGCTGCTCCACGCCCTCATGGGCGGCGACCCCGGGCTGCGCGCCCGCCTCCCGCGCCGCACGAGCCTGCCCCGGCCGGTGCGCCGCGCGCTCCTCGCCGTGCTGGACCGGCAGGCGCTGCCGCACCTGATCGAGGACCTGCACCGCTACCCCGCGCAGTGGCGGCACATGGCGGAGGTGCTGCACCCGCACGAGTTCCACCGGCGTCACCCCGACGCGGCCCTGGCGTTCGCCGTGCTGCGCGGCACCCCGCTGGCGAAAGGCACGCCGATGGCGGACGTCCTGCTGGAGCGCGCGGCGGCCCACGGGGACCTGTTGTCGTTCGACGGCGTACGGCTGCGCGCCCGCACCTTCGCGGGGCGGTTCGAGGCCGCGCTGCGGACCGATCCCCGCGAGGCACTCGCCCTGCTCACGCGCCGGCCGGGAGAGCTGCTGCGGCGCACCGCCGATCTCGCCCGCCGCCTGCCCGCCGCCGCTCTCGCCGAGGCCCTGCGCGCCGCCGCCCCGCACGTCTCCCCGGCCGTGCTGATCGCCACCCTCGGTCAGTTGCGCACGCCACCGGGCGGGACCCGCATGTTCCTCCCGCGCGGGGGAGCGGCGCGGATCTGGGCCGAGCCCGACGTCCGCGAGGAGCTTGCCCCCGAGACCGTGGCCGCCCTGACCGCCGTACTGACAGGCGAGATGCTGCGCCGGGCCGCCGCGCTGCCGCCCGTCGCGACCGCGCTGCTGGACGAGGAACTGGACGACCTGCTCGCGCCGGAGGCCGAGCGGTCGGCCTCGGCCTCGCTGGTACGGCTGCCGCGCGGCAGCGTCCGGCCGCTCCCGGGCGGTGCACGGATCCGGCTGTTCCTGCACTGGGCGGAGCCCGCGGATCGCGTGGTCGACCTGGACCTGTCGGCGGCGGTGTTCGACGCTCGGTGGGAGCTCGTCGGGCTGTGTGACTACACGAACCTGCGGCTGGGCGGGACCGCCGTCCACTCCGGGGATCTGACCTCCGCGCCCGAGCCGCTGGGCGCGTCGGAGTTCGTGGACCTCAACGTGTCCGCGTCCGGCGGGTTCCACGACGTGTACGAACACGAGGAGCAGATCGCCCGTCTGGGCGCGGCCGCCGAGGACGCCTACGGTCTCGGCGAGCGCGTCACCCTGTGGGAGGTCGCCTGCTGGCACGCCGCCGCCCGCGCCCGCGAGGTCGTCGTACGGCACCGCGACGGCGCCGTGAGCCGGCACGCGCGTCGTCCCGGCGAGGACGCCGCCGCCTTCGCGTCCCGCCTCGGCGTACGGCAGGCGGCCGGCTCCGGGCCGGAGGCCGGCGCGGCGGAAGCGGGTCTCGCCGTGGTGCTGGAGGATGACGTGCGGGTGAGCGAGGGGGCACAGGTCTACGCCCTGCACCCTGCCCGTCTCGACCCCGCCCTGATCCGCTCTCTCGACGCCTGCGACCTCGTCGGCATGCTCGCCCCGGCGGCGCGCTGACCCCGCCGGAAATAACCGTTTGCGCGCTCACGGACCCGCGTGGGAAAGTGAGCGCGCTTCACACAGGTAACAGCGAAGGAACGAAGCCTATGTTCTCGGCGTCCCCCAGCGGCCGCCGTCGGCACTGACCGGTACGCCTCCCGCGTCATCGGCACTGCCCTCACCGTCTCACGGCGGCCCCACGTGACGGTGCCTTCTGCACCTTCTCCATCCCCGTCCGGGATGGCTTTCCCGCGCGAGTTCACTCCTCCGCTCCGAGCGGCGGGCGAACCGCTCCACCTTGTCATCCGTGAGGTCGATATCACCGTGGGCATCGATGTCCAGAGTTTCGCCGTGGCCAACCTTCGCCGCCGTCCCGAAGTCGTCGAGGTCGGGGGCTTCGTCCTCGGCGTGGATCCCGGCACCACCAGCCCGTACGTCAACTACGCGACACCCCTGCCCGGCGCCCGGCCGGGCGGGCGGGACGTCGCGGCGCTGATCGGGGCGTTTCGCGAGCGCGGGCTCAAGCCGCGTCTCGAGTTCGCCCCGGACGCCGCGCCCGACGTGGAGCCCGCGCTCCGCGAGGCGGGGTTCGCCGTCGAGGCGGTGCACGACTACCTCGTCTGCACCCCGGCCACGCTGACGCCGTCGCCGGCCGTCGTGCCGGTGGAGACGCCGGTCACGGACGAGGACTACGCGGCGATCGACGCCGCCCTGTCCGAGGCGTTCGGCGGCGAGTTCGCTCCCTCGCCGGAGGGCGCGGCCCGATTGCGCCGTACGGAGGAGAGCGGCGGCGCGGTCCGGTTCGTCCGGGCGCCCGGCGGCGGCTGCGCCGGGGCGGCCATGTGCTCCGCTCCGGCCGTGGAGACGTCGGAACTCGCCGGGGTCGGGACCCGGCCCGGCTTCCGCGGACGGGGCATCGCCGCCGCGGTCACCGCCACGCTCGCCGAGACGATGCTCGCCAGGGGAGCACGGTCGGTGTGGCTGGAGTACGGCGGCGAGGGATCGCGCCGGGTCTACGAACGCGTGGGCTTCCGGCCGGGCGGTACCCGCCTGTACATGTCGCTCGACGTCTGACGATCGCCGACCGCCGGCCGTCCGCGGCCCTGCCCGGGGGCGGGCGCCGCGCGACGGTAGGCGGGTCGGTCAACGGAGAAGAACCCGTGTCCGGCGTCGGGGAAGACGTGGAACTCATGTTCCTTGCCGAGTTTGTCCAGCTCCGCGGAGAGCACGTCCACCTCGTCCGGCGAGGGGAACCTGTCGTCCGCGCCGAAGAGCCCGAGCAGCGGGCAGGACAGGTCGGCGGCCCGGGAGATCAGTGGTTCGGCCTTGAGCGGGGATCCGGCGGGCGGCGCGGTGACCACGAAGGCCCCGTAGCAGTCGACGGCCGCGGCGATCCGGAGCGAGCAGGCGGCCAGGAACGTCTGCCGCCCACCGGAGCGGTAGCCGATCACGCCGATCCTGCCGTCGGCGAGCTCCAGGCCCTTGAGGTAGGCCGCGGCGCCGGGGAGCCCACCCTAGTAGTTAGTTCGGCTAACTAAGCTAGTCGCTCGGTAATGATCCGATGAATATGGCATTGTCGTCCGGCGCGTCTCGGTCAGGTCCGGTCTTTACGAAGGCGGGACGACTGTGGCAGTCTCGGCAGACCGAGACATCGGGTGTATTTCGGAAGGGGCGATCGTGAAGCTGTTGCGGGTGGGACCGGTGGGTGAGGAGCGGCCGTGTGTGCTCGGGCCGGATGGCCGGGTGCTGGATCTGTCGTCGGTGACGGCCGACATCGATGGTGCGTTTCTGGCGGGGGGT